>NZ_LWFT01000182.1:0-697 GCF_001635105.1 Oleiphilus sp. HI0079 | reverse complement strand
AAACCGTTGAGCAAATAGAAGAACGCTGCAAAGCGCTGCCTGAGTTGATTGATAAGATGATTCGCGCCAATGTGCGGGCACATGAGATAGGCCGCATTATCACCTCGATAACCGATGCGGTAACAAAGCAGCTTATTTTCCTAGCTCGCAAAGAGTGCGGTGAATTGCCATGCCAATACGCGTGGGTCGTTTTTGGCTCTCAGGCACGTGCCGATCAGATGTTGGGTTCGGATCAGGACAATGGTCTGATCCTTGAGCGAGAACTAACCCAGACTGAAAGCATTCAGGTTGAAAGCTTCGCGCGTTTTGTGAATGACGGGCTAGATAAGAGCGGCTTAAAGTACTGCCCTGGCGGTATCATGGCGATGAACGAAAAGTGGTGTCAGCCGCTAAGTGTCTGGAAAAATTACTTCGCGCACTGGATTGTTGAGCCCGATCCCAAGGCGTTAATGCACGCGAGTATTTTTTACGATATACGCCATGTCGATGGCGATGGTACGTTGACGCAGGGCTTAAAAGAATTTGTTGCAAGGGATGCAACAAAGAATTCGATATTTCATGCCCGCATGGCTGAGAACACCCTTCAAAGCACGCCTCCGCTTGGCTTTTTTAAACAGTTTGTACTGGAGAAAGATGGCAACCATCGTGCAGTGTTGGATCTCAAACATCGTGGTACTGTGCCGATTGTTGCGATGGC
>NZ_LWFT01000181.1:0-658 GCF_001635105.1 Oleiphilus sp. HI0079 | reverse complement strand
GTGATGGCACCGGTTCTGAGGTGATGCAACGAATTTCTGGTCCGATGGTTGGAGGGATGATTTCGACGCTAATCCTTACGCTTCTCGTCATACCAGTAATCTTTTATTTGTGGAAAAAATCAACCAATGTTGAATTAATTAGTAACGGAGAAAAAGTATGAAAACGAGCAAAGTCGCGTTAATCGGTGTTTTGGCTGTCATCCCAATTGTAGCTCTTGGCGGGCCAGGTGAGAGCGGCCATGATCATAGCTCTCATGGTCATAGTGCTCCTGATCAGGGTGTTAGTAATGAGCATATGCACAAGAACTCACATTCATCGATGCATGAAAGTATGCATGGCGGAGATCATGGTATGCATGGTGGTCATGGGCATCATATGGAAAGCATTGCTGGTTCACCTGGAAAAGAAAGCGAGGTAGACAGAACGATTGAGGTCACGGCCAATGACTCGATGAAGTTTATTCACGAGCCTCTTGAGATCAAAGATAGCGAGACCGTCAAATTCGTAATCACCAATACTGGCGATACGGTACATGAGTTTTCCATTGCAACTAAAGATGAGCATATGGAGCATGGAAAAATGATGATGAAAAACCCGGACATGCATCATGGCCCAGGCGGCCCGTCTATCACTATAAAACCAGGCGAGACGGAAGAG
>NZ_LWFT01000180.1:0-980 GCF_001635105.1 Oleiphilus sp. HI0079 | reverse complement strand
CCGGAGGCCAAAAAATAGTCTAGATGATCTTCGCTCCCAAGCTCAATAATGCACTCACCAGCGATATAGCGGCGCACTTCGATCTTGTCGGAAAGTAACACTAATTCTTTATCGGAAAACTTATTTAACGGGCTAAACTGCTGAAGCAGTTTGATGGGAAGCGTTTCAGTGCTCATCCGTAATCATCCATATCAAAAATGTTTAGCAAGTAGTAAAACACCGTTCTCGTATAAAACGAGATTGATGCTTTTCATCCATAATTTCAACGAGCGCACCTATTCGTTATTGCTCTCGCTCTACTTAATCTCACAGCCAAATTTTTCTTCGAACCAATTTTTTGATGTTATGCTCTAAATCTATTCCAAAATCGAAAAACAATATTTAAACCCTATGCGCATTCAAGCATATTCTGACGGCATGGCCAAAGACATTGCGGAACTATTTGTGTTGGCGATCAACGGCATTCATTCCGATATTTACTGTGTTGACCAAAAAGCCGCTTGGATTCAAGGCATTAGAGCGCCTAGTGGCGATGGTGATGGCGATGATGTGTACTGGAACAAACGGCTGAGCAGAACGAAGCCTTGGGTTGCGTTTGTTGAGGACCGTCTTGCCGGTTTTATGGAGTTGCGTTCGGACGGCCATATTGATTGTGCTTACACGCATCCAGACTTTCAAAGGCAAGGTGTCGCCTCTGCTTTGTTTGAGCATGTCACCTTGGTGGCACACGCTCAGGGAATAGCACAGCTATATGTTGAAGCCTCACTGGTCGCAAGGCCATTTTTCGAGTACAAAGGGTTCAAGGTACTTAAGCGCAATCACATTCACAGGCATGGAGTGGTTCTAACCAATTTTTCGATGACAAAAAATCTCAATACGGACCAACGTAAACGCTTAACAATCCATGTTGTTGATGCGTTTACCGAACAACAATTTAAAGGCAACTCGGCGGCTGTGATCATCACAGATCATTGGCTTTC
>NZ_LWFT01000179.1:0-1014 GCF_001635105.1 Oleiphilus sp. HI0079 | reverse complement strand
GTTGAGGTGAGCGCAGAGCTTGAAGCTCAGGGTGATTGGCTTCCTGAGCCGATGGCGTTGGATGTTGTTTTTGAAGATGCGTCGATTCTCATCTTGAACAAGCCCGTGGGTCTTGTCGTTCACCCAGCGGCTGGGAACTACTCTGGCACACTCGTAAATGGGTTGCTGCATTACAATGAGGCACTCAACAATGTCCCGAGGGCCGGCATTGTTCATCGTTTAGACAAAGATACCTCAGGATTAATGGTCGTAGCGAAAACGTTGCAAGCACATGCGCACATCGTTGGGCAGCTGCAAGATCGAAGCATGGGTCGCGAGTATGAAGCCGTGGTGACCGGCGTAATGACGGGGGGTGGAACGGTTGATGAGCCCATTGCCCGACATTCTCGCGATCGCAAGAAAATGACCGTGACGCCATTTGGTAAACCGGCCGTTACCCACTATCGATTGATCAAGAAGTTTGAGCACCATACTCATATTCGAGTAAAGCTGGAAACGGGCAGAACGCATCAGATTCGTGTGCATATGGCGCACATTGGTTATCCGCTAGTGGGTGACCCGACATATGCCGGTCGCTCGCGAGTTCCTGCCGGCACGAGTGTAGAATTCAAAGAGGCGTTAAAAGCCTTCCCAAGGCAGGCGTTGCATGCGAAAAAACTGACGCTGATTCACCCTGTTGATGAAGAAGAAGTTAGTTGGGAGGTCGATCTGCCAGACGATATGCGCGCACTGCTCGATTTAGTTGGTCGGGCTGATGAAGTTTGACCTTTGGCTGGTGCGTCACTCAAGGTGAGTATCATGGACAGCGAGTTTATTACGCCAGACTGGCCGGCACCTAAAAATGTACGTGCGATCGTTTCGACCCGCAAAGGGGGTGTGAGCGGCGGTCCGTATGCGAGCTTGAATCTTGGCGACCATGTTGGTGATGATCCTGAGTCTGTTACAGAAAATAGGGCGGTATTTGCTAATGAGGCCGGACTTGAGTCGACCGATATTCTTTGGTTGAAGCAAGTC
>NZ_LWFT01000178.1:0-970 GCF_001635105.1 Oleiphilus sp. HI0079 | reverse complement strand
ATTCTCTCCCAGCGCCAAAACTCCCCTGAACGATCACCTTGGTTTGACCGTTCTGTAACCCCCTCCCCAAGACCTGAGAGACATTCTTTCCCTCTCTGAGGATCTCACTCGTCAATTCGAGCTCGCTATCATCCACTGGGCCAACAAAAGAAATTTGCAAACAACGAACAGGGGCCGGTTGCGACAATTGCTTTCGCATAGATTCATACACCAAAGCAGCCACAAGACCACCAAAGCCGGCGCGTCCCTGCATCCAAGCCCCATCCAAGCGCACGGTACTAGGCTCTCGAGCTACTTTATTAAGAAAACCATCAAACTGCATATCTTGAATTCTCCTTTTGAAAGACGACATCTTAGTAGCTTCGGCCCCGCTGACCAGCAAGCGCTCTGGAAAAGCACATTCCATAAATGGACTAAGCAAAAATGTCTTATATGCTTAAGGCGAATCAACCGAGAGCCGCCATGTCAGAGCATCACTTAATTTCGCAAATCGTCAATATTGGCGAGACACTTCATCGAGCAGGATGTCCGCCTTACAAGCTCGAAAAATATGTCGAGCACTATGCGAGAAACCGAGGTGTAGAAGTCATGGCGCTCGCCTCTGCAAACTGGATTAACTTTCAATTTAATGATGAGGACAACACCGTTGTCATAAAACGATTAAAGCCACCCAGTATTGACCTAACGCTACTTGCCAAGACCATCAATCGGATCACTCGTGATGACGAATCCATCAATCTAGACACCTCTCCCCCCAGCAGGCCAATGATGCTGCTAGCGTGTCTGATTGTTCCCGCCGCTTACCTATGTTTGGTAGGAAGCTCCTATGACGCGCTAATCGTAAGCCCACTAACTGGCTTAATCGTTTGGCTTTGCACATTGTTATTAAAGGGAAGACGGTCAATTGCACTGGAGTTTATCGCGCCGATGTTAGTCGGGCTTATGGCGGAGTATGCAAACTCATTTGGGC
>NZ_LWFT01000177.1:0-978 GCF_001635105.1 Oleiphilus sp. HI0079 | reverse complement strand
CAAAAAGTCCACCTAAGGTCTGCCAATCCCAATCGGAGTTATCGAGTGTCGCTTTATAGCCAAGTGGTGCGATAAAACCGGCAACCTGCGTCTCTTGGTTAATTTGTCTAAGCCAGCCGATTGGCAGGGCCGCTTGGGTAACATCGAACGATTCAAAGCCACTCTTGTTTGAGCTGATATTTGAACTGTTAATCCATTCGCCGACAAAGGCGATATCTTTGGGTGTTGCGAGAATCGGTAAAATTGCACTTTGCGCGAAGGTTGTTTGGTCAATCGAAATATCTGGCTGGTTGTCGAATTTAAGCTTGGTGTCGTTATAGCGTTTGTAATTAGCGCTAGCGAGGGGCAGAAAAGGTGCATTACTTTCTGCGCGTTGGAATACAATTTCGCTTTGCGAGAATTGCATCATCATGCGATCTAGGAAGTCATCTGCACTGGCCTCGAGAGATAGCGTCGCGAGGAGAAACAGTGTAATTAATCGCGATAAACAGCGTAGTTTCATTGAGTGAGCTAATAAATAATATGAATAGGAGCGACGCATGACCAGCATTGATCGAGGAGCGTCAAAACCGTTGACGACCGACACCTTATCCTAAGCTGCGATTCAACGCGAGTGTGGTTGTTTCAGGGTTCTTTGATCGAGTGTATCTCTGTTACTATTCCGAGCTTCCCAATCAATGATATCGAGGACGAAAGTGATTAACCCAATACCTAGGCGATGTAGGCTGCGAGAAAGCGCTAGAGAGTTTTGTTTGTGGGCGGTTTTCACCGCGATGTTTGCTGCAACGCCTTATGCAACTGCGGCGGGAGACATGTTTATTGATCCACTCGATGGCATGTTCGACGCGTCTCGATACCTTTCTGAAAATGCGTATGGTTTTCTTCCTGTCCCCATAATTATTACGGATCCTGCCGTTGAGGGTGGGGCGGGCATGGTGGGCGTGTTTTTTCATGAGTCTGAAGAAGACAAAGAAGAGC
>NZ_LWFT01000176.1:0-815 GCF_001635105.1 Oleiphilus sp. HI0079 | reverse complement strand
TTACCCTCAATTAGGAGTTAATATTTTGTCCCACAACCCAGCAGAAGAAAAAGTAAAGAAGCTTAAAAACGCTATTCTTGGGCACAGGCTCCCCTGCCGAGGCTGCACCAGCGACTGCAGCAATTACGCAACGTGTGACGGCAAGCCTTGGAGAATGACGCCTTCAACTCCTGAAAAGCACTAAACACTCCATCACGCCAACCTACCAAGCACTGTGTGGCCTCCGCTAGCTACCTAACAGTGTGGTAGCTAGCGGTTAGTTAGGTAGCTAGCGGACCCTTAAAGTGACCCACAGCGTGTGTTTTCTTCTAAATTCGATAATGGTCACACAGAGGCCAGAAAAGCCAATAACGATTGAGTACTGATGTTTCAAGGCAAATAGTTTTAAAGTATGCACACCCCTCATGAACGAGAGGCCTAAGAATGACTAGTGGCTCAGAGGCAAAACAAAACGAAATTGCGAATCAAATCCGGTCCATTCTCAATCATCAGGTACAGTCTGTTTTAGCCACTCAAGGCCAAGGAGTGCTCTATCAGCATTTGATGGCCTATTCCGCAGTTGATGACCTCAGCTCTATTTACCTTGCCTCGTTCGACAACACACAAAAAGTTCGAAACATCCGCGCGAATCCAAATGTCAGTTTGCTTTGGGATAATCGAACCGGAAACAACAAAGACCACACCGAAGGATTTGCGCTATCCGCGCACGGCTCTGCCGACATTGTAAACACTGGCTCTCGTCCCGATCTCATAGAACAATTACGAAATAGAAATGACAGCCTGACAAAGCTACTCAACGCCGAACAGTCTGTGTT
>NZ_LWFT01000175.1:0-846 GCF_001635105.1 Oleiphilus sp. HI0079 | reverse complement strand
CGCCCAAGCCCTTAACCGCACCCAAGCCGTATACAATTTGACCCTGTTCGTCCACAGTGAATGTATAGTCACTGACATTTACATTTGGCAGAACGATAGCAAGCTTCATCTTGCGACACTCTTCAATGAGCGTGACCACCTTATCGGTGTTTTGCATATCCGCGGTCAGCACCGCCGCCATAAATTCCGCAGGAAAGTGTGTTTTCAACCAAAGCGTTTGATAGGAAACAAGTGCATAAGCAGCAGAGTGCGATTTGTTAAAACCATAGCCAGCAAATTTCTCTACCAGATCAAAGATTTTGAGCGCCAAGTCGCCATCAATACCCTGATCAATCGCCCCGGACTCAAACAAGCCTCGCTGCTTGGCCATCTCCTCAGGCTTTTTCTTACCCATTGCCCGACGCAATACATCCGCGCCGCCAAGCGTATAACCGGCAAGAACCTGCGCGATCTGCATTACCTGTTCCTGATAAACGATAACCCCGTAGGTTGGTTCAAGAATAGGCTTCAGGCTCTCATGCTGAAAATCCGGATGCGGATAAGCCACCGGTGCACGGCCGTGCTTACGGTTGATAAAGTCGTCAACCATACCTGACTCGAGAGGCCCCGGACGAAACAGCGCAACTAGCGCGATCATATCTTCTAGGTTATCAGGCTGAAGCCGACGAATCAGATCCTTCATACCGCGTGATTCCAGCTGGAAGACGGCCGTCGTCTCAGCGGTTTTTAGCAGTCGAAACGACTCTGGATCATCAAGCGGAATACGCTCAATGTTTATCGCCTCTTTACCCTCTTGTTCACGCCTTGGATTGATCATCTTCAACGCCCAATCGACGATCGTTAGGG
>NZ_LWFT01000174.1:0-754 GCF_001635105.1 Oleiphilus sp. HI0079 | reverse complement strand
GTGTTGAGATTGGCTCCCCGAGCTGGGCTCGAACTAGGCAAAGTCATCGAGTTTGCCACGGATTCGTTGTATACAAAGAGGGGTGTTGAGATTGGCTCCCCGAGCTGGGCTCGAACCAGCGACCCACGGATTAACAGTCCGTTGCTCTACCAACTGAGCTATCGGGGAATCTCAAAAGAGGCGCGTATCTTAATTAGCTAGCGCGCCTTGGTCAAGTGCTTATCCAAGAACTTTCTTAATTCTTGCAACGGCTGCTTCTAAGGTCTCCATGCTGGTAGCGAAACTTAGTCTCATGCAGCCCTCTGACCCAAATGCAGAGCCTGGGACTAGCGCAACACCAGCTTCTGATAGCAGCAGCTCAGCAAGTTCGACGTCGTTTTTGGCACTGCTTTGAGCGATCGCGTCGCTAAAGTCTGGAAACACATAAAACGTACCGTCACCAGGCAAGCACTTAACGCCACTTATTGAGTTGAGCGCTNCCACTAGGAAGTCGTGACGCTTTTTAAATTCTACCACCATGTCGGCTACACATTTTTGGTCTCCAGTGAGCGCTGCTGTGGCGGCTGCTTGAGAAATGGAGGCTGGGTTAGAGGTGCTTTGCGACTGAATCTTCTTCATTGCGCCGATTACCTTAGCGGGTCCTGCTGCATACCCTATACGCCAACCCGTCATGCTATAAGCCTTTGAAACCCCGTTTAGGACAAATGTTCGATCATAGAGCTCAGGACAAACATTTAATATGTTGTTGAATCCT
>NZ_LWFT01000173.1:0-600 GCF_001635105.1 Oleiphilus sp. HI0079 | reverse complement strand
ATGCATCTTTAGCTGCTCAGCCATGTAATTTGATCCAACGAGAACGCGATCGAACTGTTGGTTGAGCTTTAATGAGGCTTTCAATTCGCCGAGCGTTCTAAGCCCTACTTTCCAAGGCATGGAAGATGGTTTAAGAAAGCCTAGGCAGCTGTAGCAATCCAGGCCCAGTTTTTTCGCGCATGGCTTTTTGCCAATCGTTGTATATTTGTGGTCTCGAAGACAGAAAGCCCTTTGGTCGTGAAAAAAGCGGATCTTCTGACACGGAAACGCGACAATGCGTTTGAGCGTCTCAATATCATTTAGGCTATGTACATAAATAATATCGGGCTGAAGCTGCACTAATTGGCTCTCTATGTCGACCATAGGAAACGCTTGCTCGAATTGGTTCAGAAATTCCGCACTTTTCGGCGAGCCGACTTTGTACATCAGTGTCGATTTGATGTTTTTCTCTGCTAACAGACCGACAGACTGGTAAATATAGCTTTCACAGCCGCCAGTGAAATCAGCGTCTTCGTTAATCCAAACCACATGCATTTTGATGACTCCTAGCAAATCTGAGTTGCGCGAAAAAATTTCGTTATTAGATTGGTAGCAGGAGGT
>NZ_LWFT01000172.1:0-719 GCF_001635105.1 Oleiphilus sp. HI0079 | reverse complement strand
AAGTGCTTCGCAACGGAGGAAACGCATCCGATGCAATGGTAACCGTGCAAACCGTACTTGGTCTTGTTGAGCCCCAATCTTCTGGCGTAGGGGTTTGCACTGACGACCATGTGCTTGGATGCCTCCAGCTGCTTGGTTTGAGCAATCGCGTTTTGAACCAATGCAGATTTGCCCGTCGCGGATTCGGGCTCGAGCATATCGCTTTGCTGAGGCGCGCTGTGCGTGTTTGCGGACAGGGTGGCCGCAGAAGTGATCATCAGAGTAATGATCGTTTTGAAGTTGAACGCTCTGTTCATGGCTTAATCCTTCAGATCGACGAGATCTCGAAAATAGTCCAGTGCATCCGGGTTCGCTAATGCCTCTGTGTTTTTCACTTCTTCACCGTGAACAATGGAGCGAACCGCTAGCTCAACAATTTTACCACTACGTGTTCTTGGTATATCTGGCACTGAGACTATCTTAGCAGGAACGTGCCTTGGACTCGTGTTGGTGCGGATAATTTGCTTTATGTCGTTTTTAAGTGCTTCATCGAGTACTTGGCCATGTTGCAGTTTGACGAAGAGAATAATGCGCTCGTCTCCATGCCATTTTTGCCCGATTGCAAGAGATTCAAATACAGCGTCCACCTTTTCTACCTGCCTGTAAATTTCAGCTGTACCTATTCTCACCCCATTAGGGTTTAGCACTGCATCAGCGCGACCGTGAATCATTACCCCGCG
>NZ_LWFT01000171.1:0-727 GCF_001635105.1 Oleiphilus sp. HI0079 | reverse complement strand
TCTGCGGTTGCAATACGCTCAATCACTTGCTGCGTCACCAAGCTCGCAATCGATTGCTGCTCATCAATGATATTCTTGGTTAAATAGGGGAAGAGCTGCCAGGTAAAAAAAGCCATGGTGGCGCCGAGAGGAACGAGAGCCACAATGGCGAGCTGTATCAAAAGCTCGGATGCAAGTGAGCGCGTTTTCGCTGGTTTAGACACGGCTTAAATCTCGCTCACGATGAAACATAATGAGACCACATCTCTATCGACACCCTCGTTTAATCTGTTTGCACGACAAACTGACTGTTTATAATCTGTGTCACGTAAGTCTTGCTCTCCGCATCACCAAACTCATCAAACTGCACACTTCCTTGGATGGCCGGAAAAGTACCTTGCGCAAGTAATGCGTCCTTCAGGCTTTGAGAAGCCGATTTATTCTTCAAGCGATCAATGATTACGCGAGTCGCGTTATAGGCAGTTAAACCAGGAAAGCCAGGCTCATGATTAAACCGTTTGATAAAACCCTCACGAAAACGTTGGTAATCCGGATCTTTACTTTCGCGATCTAGGTATTGAGGTACAAATGCACCCTCAACAAAGCGCCCTCCGAGCTCAATCAGCCGTTCTGTACCCGCCCATTCCGAAGTACCCAACATTACGTCATCAGACTTCGATCTTATTAATTTCGCTAATAGCGCCGCGTCCACGGCATTGGTCACAAAGATCACAATATCAGGGTCGCC
>NZ_LWFT01000170.1:0-981 GCF_001635105.1 Oleiphilus sp. HI0079 | reverse complement strand
GACTTCTTGCGATACTTTTTGACTGGTTTTACTTAGTATTTTGTGAGGGCTTTATGGATCGATGCAAGCGATAGGGAAATCTCATGAAGCCGCAGCAACTCGCTCAGAAGACGCCTGGCACCAAGATTTCGAGACGCTATGAGATCTAGAATTAGATTCTCCATATATGTGTTTATCTTAGCGTTTGGCGAGGAGTGGGGGCGTCTGCTGTTACTCTGCAAGCCTTCTTCACCGTCGGCCTGATACCTGCGCCACCACTTCCTCAATGTCGGTCTGGATATGCCGCATCGCTGACAAACGAAGTCAGCATCACCAGACTATTCATAGAGGCAAACCCTCTGCAATCTTTGCAGTATTTCTCTATTCATAACACCCAACGATAGTGAAAGGATGTCTATGAATCACACAAAGTAGAGGACGAAAACACGGGTAAGTCATGCTCCGTTGCAACGCTATCGCGAGAGGAGTCTTTTATGGCTGCTTTGTCTCTAGTTCTCGGTTTGCCTGATATGGTTCATATCTTATGCTGATGGAACCCTAGTGGCAAAGTTGCTTAGTACTTATACCGTCAGACGCCTTGGTAATCACAGTAATTCAAATTATGTTGTTCAATTTATTTCGTATTGGACAACCAACTCATAACAGCCTCGCAAATCTCGTCGTTCTTGGTCGCATCAACAATTCGATAATCTTTATGCGCCAAGGCATCTTGAAGTTGTTTTTCGAACGTGTCTTTAGGATTTGCGATAACTATTCCAAAGGCACCACCTAATGATCCGTTGTCATGTTTCTGTTTGCGCTCTTGAAGCCATTCAACGGCCTTTTCTCGTGAAGAAAAATGGGGTTTAGCCTCAATGTAAAAATGCTCGGGGATTTCTATTGAAGTTGCGTTCTTGAAGTAGCAAACAATACTGCCCGCCATCTCAGGTAAGTACGCGACATCGGACTGCAGCGCCTCAAGAGCCTCTCTAAATGTAGTGA
>NZ_LWFT01000169.1:0-1089 GCF_001635105.1 Oleiphilus sp. HI0079 | reverse complement strand
GTCAATGACGCTTATGGACTATACGTTGAAGAGGCGCCTGAGTCGGATATTCCATCTGCGGATAACATTGGTCCTGTAGATGCATCGCCCGAGATTCCGGTCATTACTTTCTCGAAAGTGAAAGGCGCACCAGTTATTGATGGGGTACTTGATGATCCCATCGGGGCTGAAGCACAGATTTTTAGCATCGACTATGAGCTGTACCCAAAGCGCTATGGAAAGGCTAGTGTTGAGACTTACGTTTATGCGTTGTTGACTGATACGCATACCTTTTTCGCGTTCGATGCGCGAGACCCAGATCCAAGCCAGATAAGAACGGCATTTCGAAATCGCGATGCGGTAAAGGAAGACGATTATGTTTCTTTGGTTGTTGATCCGACAGGTACTGGTAGTAAAAAATATGAGTTTCGTGTAAACCCGAGCGGTGTGTTAACGGATGTTCTTCAGAACACTGTCGCTGATCGTTATTACTATGACTGGGATTCTAACTGGATTGCCGAAGCACAAGTAACGGACTCCGGTTACATTGTCGAAATTGCCATACCGCATCAATCGATTCGTCTTCCAAAGCATGAGGATGACACTGATCAAATGCTGCTGTTGATGTTCAAGCGGTCCTATCCGCGTAGTACAGATAAAACGCTTGGCTCTATGATGTTGGTCAAGAGAGCGAAGGAGCAGGAGCTGGCTGATGCACGTGCTCCCTTAGCGGACTCTGAGGCAATGAGTGCCGCAGAGAAGGTTGAGTACGAAAAGCGGGTTCAGCAGCAAGAGGAGGATATGGGCGCGAGTGCGCAGATAGCCTCTAAGCGAGATTTGTACGGAGTTCAGAATGTAGAGGTGACGCCGCACTATATCCTCCATAAGGATGACGAGCGTGACCCAGGTGATCCCGAGTTTGAACAGTCTAGCAATTACGACATTAATGAGTTTGGCGTGGATGCAAAGGTGCGTTTTGGCACCAATAAAACCTTGGGCTTGACGGTTAACCCGAACTTTACAGAGGTCGAGTCAGATATTGCCAGAGATAGTATTAACAATCCCTTTAATCCCTTCAAACCTGAAAAACGAAGCTTCTTTCAGTCTGGC
>NZ_LWFT01000168.1:0-13360 GCF_001635105.1 Oleiphilus sp. HI0079 | reverse complement strand
TCTCTATTCAAATAATAAACAAAGGAAGGGTCGCATGGGTGTGGGTTCAAAACTTTCGTTGCCGTTGGAGCGGGCTTACAAGTGGGAAAGGGCGAAAGCCGATGAATTGTATCTGACGCAACCGATGGGGGAAGGTCAGGTTCAAGAATATACTTGGAACCGAGCAGTCGGCGAAGCACGCCGCATGGCTTCGTATCTTAAATCTCTTGAGTTACCTCCGAAGAGTAACATTGCCATTCTTTCTAAGAATTGTGCGCACTGGATTATGACTGATTTGGCGATATGGATGGCGGGCCACGTGACGGTCCCGCTTTACCCCACGCTTAATTCTGAAACCGTTCGCTATATTCTCGAGCACAGTGATTCCAAGATTCTGTTCGTTGGTAAGCTCGATGAATGGGACGAGATGAAACCCGGGGTACCCGCCGATCTTCCATGTATTTCCTATCCTCTAAGCCCAGAGAACGACTTCCCAAGTTGGGATGAGATCGTCACTGATCATGCGCCTTTAAAAGAGGAAACTCAGAGGGATGCGCAAGAGCTAGCTACTATCGTGTACACCTCAGGCAGCACCGGAAAGCCGAAAGGCGTGATGGTTTCATTCGAGGCGATGGCCATTGCAGCGAAAGGCGTGGCAGAGGCGCTAGAGATGAAAGATACGGAGCGCATGCTCTCTTACTTGCCTTTAGCGCACGTTTTTGAAAGGTATGCCGTAGAGCAGGCCTCTCTCCATATTGGCTTTCATGTGTATTTTGCTGAAGCGTTGGATACATTTCTGCAAGATTTACAACGAGCTCGCCCGACAGTGTTTATTTCTGTTCCGAGGTTATGGGCCAAGTTTCAATTGGGCGTTTTTCAAAAGATGCCGCCCGAGAAGCTGAAGTTTCTCCTTAGTATTCCAATCCTTTCATCTATCGTGAAAAAGAAAGTCCTTAAAAATCTGGGGCTTGATCATTGCCACTTTGCCGTTAGCGGATCTGCACCGTTGTCTGGTGAGATCATTAATTGGTATCGCGGTTTAGGGCTCGAGCTAATGGAAGGATATGGGATGTCAGAGAATTTTGCTTACTCTCATATTTCGTTACCTGGAAGATCTCGCGTCGGGTATGTGGGGGAGCCCTTGCCGGGAGTCGAGCAGCGAATTTCTGAGAAAGGTGAGATCGAGATACGCAGCCCCGCCTCTATGATGGGCTATTACAAAGATGATGAGAAGACACGTGAGTCATTTACAGAAGACGGTTTCTTGCTAACCGGCGATAAGGGCGAGATAGACGAGATGGGCCGCTTGAAGATCACCGGACGTATCAAGGAGATCTTTAAAACCAGTAAGGGTAAATATGTCGCGCCAGCACCAATTGAGAATATGTTGATGGCCTCAGACGCTCTGGAAGTTGTATGTGTTGCCGGCGCTGAATGTCCTCAGCCTTATGCGATGGCTGTATTGTCGGAGCAATTTCAAGGGCAGCACAAAGACCCTTCTTTGAGAGAAAAACTTGAGCCAGCAATTGAAGCGCTAATCCAAAAAGTGAATTCACGCGTTGATCATCACGAGGCACTGCAGTTTATTGTTATCGTTAGCGATACTTGGGGTATCGAAAATGATTTCCTTACGCCAACAATGAAGATCAAGCGCGATGTCATTGAGAAGTATTATGAGAATAGAGTGACTGGCTGGCAAAAACAGAAGAAACCGATTGTTTGGGATTAATCTCAAGCGAATAGGATTGCCGTAGCTCGAAAATGTGCGGAACATTTAAATTGCTTGTTTCAATTTTTAACGAGTCCTTTTATCATTCGCGATACTTTCGGAAAGTTAACAGTTTTCGACAACTAACAATTCAAATAAAGGCATTCAACCGATTATGACTGCAATTCAGAACGTGACGCTTCCTTTAGAATCTGTTTTTAAATGGGAAAAAGAACGCGCCGATAAAGTCTACATGACTCAGCCTATGGGCAATGGTGTTGTTCAGGAATATACCTGGGCTCGAACTCTAAACGAAGCTCGCCGCATTGCTAGCTACCTTAAAGCTCAGAATTTCCCGCCTAAAAGCAACATCGCTATTCTTTCTAAAAACTGCGCTCACTGGATCATGACCGATCTAGCTATTTGGTTGGCGGGTCATGTGACTGTTCCTCTATACCCAACGTTGAACGCCGATACGGTCAGCTACATTCTTGAGCACAGTGAGGCGAAGGCGATTTTTGTCGGTAAGCTGGACGATTGGGAAGATATGGCGCCCGGTGTTCCGGACGATCTGCCACGCATTTCTTACCCTTTGAGCCCGAAAAACGATTACCCTACGTGGGATACTCTTGTCTCTGAAAACGAGCCGCTGGAAGGTGAAGTGCAAAGAGACGCTGATGAACTAGCGACAATCGTGTATACATCAGGTAGTACTGGTCGACCAAAAGGTGTAATGCTTTCATTTGGCGCATTAGGTATCGCCGCCTCTGGCGCGGCACAGGCCCTTGAGTTGTATCCTGAAGACCGTATGTTGTCCTATCTCCCGCTGGCGCATGTATTTGAGCGATATGTTGTTGAGCAATCATCTTTCTTCAGAGGTTTCGAGCTGTACTTTGCAGAAGATTTGAATACCTTTTTACAAGATCTGCAACGTGCTCGTCCAACTGTCTTCGTGTCTGTACCTAGATTATGGTCTAAGTTCCAGCTTGGCATCTTTAAGAAAATGCCACCTAAAAAGTTGAATCGTCTGTTGAAGATTCCAATTTTGTCTGGGGTGGTCAAGAAGAAGGTCCTCACGGGTCTGGGCCTAGAACACTGTCGATTTGCTGGCAGCGGCTCTGCACCTCTTTCAGAAGATATTATCAATTGGTACCGAAGCTTGGGCCTCGAGTTGCTCGAGGGCTACGGTATGTCAGAGAACTTTGCTTACTCACACATTTCTTTGCCTGGGCGGTCTCGCGTAGGTTACGTTGGTGAGCCTTTACCTGGGGTTGAGCAACGTATTTCTGAGATTGGAGAAATCGAGGTGAACAGCCCTGCAAATATGATGGGCTATTACAAAGACGATGAGAAGACCAAAGAAAGCTTCACTGAAGACGGTTTCTTGTTAACAGGTGATCGGGGTGAGATTGATGATCACGGTCGATTGAAAATCACCGGTCGTACCAAGGAAATCTTTAAAACCAGCAAAGGTAAGTATGTCGCACCGGCGCCGATCGAAAATAAGATTATTAGCCACAACGAGGTCGAAATGGTGTGTGTCGCAGGGGCCGAATGCCCTCAGCCTCATGCCTTGATCCATCTTTCTGAAGAGGCGCTTCCGCAAAGAGATGATCCAGCGTTTAGAGAGCATCTAGAAGCTAGTCTCGTAGAGCTGCTGAATAAGGTGAATGGGACAGTGGACCCTCACGAAGCGCTGCAGTTTGCGGTGATCGTGAAAGATACTTGGGGCATTGAGAATGGTTTCCTTACGCCCACTATGAAGATCAAACGAGATGTCATTGAAGGCCAGTACAAAGATCAGTTAGATGGCTGGTATGCTGGTAAGGCGAAGGTTGTCTGGGAATAACACTTCAATACAGTTGCATTTAAAGGAGCTTGGGCTCCTTTTTTGTGCTCGCGTAGTGGCTCAGCGAACAAGCACGAAGGGCATCTTGAGGCTTCTCTGAAGATGAGTGGGCCGAAACATAATCATAGTTGAGGCATGTAATTGTATTTGTAACTCTTTGCTCTTCTTTTTGCTTACTATGATCTGTTGATTGATTTGTTAAGCAGTATCACCGGCACCATACCGACCAACACAATCACGAGCGCAGAGAGCGCACACTGCTCAATAAGTTCGTCTGATGCAAATTGATAGACGTGCGTCGCGAGAGTCTCAAAGTTGAAGGGTCTGAGGATAAGTGTTGCCGGCAGCTCTTTCATACAGTCTACGAACACAACCAAAAGAGCTGTTAGTGCGCCCGGTTTGATGATCGGCAGGTGCACTCTCAGGAACGTCTCCATGCTTCCTTTACCAAGCGACCTAGATGCCATGTCCATAGATTGTGTGACTTTCTCTAGGCTAGAGTCGATCGCTCCCGTCGCGACCGCTAAGAAGCGCACCGTGTAGGCAAATAAAACGGCAATGATGCTACCGCTAAGCAACAGCCCTGTGCTCACACCAAAGAACTCTCTTGCGAGGCCATCAAACCAGTTATCGAAAGCTGCAAGAGGAATAATCACACCAATTGCCAAAACGGCGCCGGGTACTGCATAACCAAGGCTGGAGATCTGAGTAAGCGCATTGGTCGCTCTGCGTCGATTCAAGCGCTTGGTGTACGCCAACAGACAGCCGATCACAAGGGTTATCAGAGCCGCGCCAAAACTTAAGGTAAAGCTATTGAATGCATATGAAAAGAATCTAGGGGACCAGCTTTGTTCAAAATACTGAATTGCGTAGTTGCTTAGAATGACAACAGGAATTAGAAACCCAAATATCACAGGGGTGGCGGCAAGTGCGCTCGCCAAGTAAGCATGTGGCCCTGTGAGTTTATTTACAGGTAAGCCAGACGTACTAGATTTGGCTGAGAAGGTTTGTTGCTGATTTCTAGAGCGACGCTCTAAATAAATCAGTAGGGTGACAGCGAGCATCATGACGGTCGCTATTTGCGCTGCACCGCCAATATTGCTCATGTTTAGCCATGTGTCGTATAAGCCCGCCGTAAGAGTTTGAATCGCAAAGTAATCGACGGTGCCAAAATCATTCAGAGTTTCCATTAACACGAGTGACAATCCTACGACGATGGCTGGTCGAGCAATAGGGAGTGAGACGCGAAAGAAAAAAGCCAATGGGCTAGAGCCTAGACTGCGAGCAGCGTAGTAAAGCGAAACGGATTGTTGCATAAAGGCTGCACGGGCAAGCATATAGATATAAGGGTACAGTGTCAGCGCCATTAAAATAATCGCGCCCGCCATGCTACGGACTTCTGGAAAAAAATAATCGCGGCTTGTCTGCCAACCAAAAAGCTCCCTTAAGGATGACTGAAGAGGGCCGGCATACTCAAGAAAGTCGGTGTAGACATACGCAATGACATACGCTGGCATTGCGAAAGGAAGCAGTAATGCCCAGTTAAATAAGCGTTTTCCTGGGAAGTCGTAGTGGCTTATTAGCCAAGCGGATCCGATGCCAATTAAGACACTTAGCGTTCCGACGCCCGTCATTAATATGAGCGTGTTTTCAATGTAGACAGGTAGAACGGTATTCAGCAGGTGGGGCCAGATATTGTCGTCGGGAAAGGCCGCTAAATAGATGACTGATGCGATTGGTAGTAAAACGATGGTTGCGACAAGAAGAGCGCTCGCAAACCAAGAGTGTTCCGTTCGAAAGGTAGGAGTTTGCCAACGCTTTAAAGAGGATGTAGTCAACGTGTTAGGCTTTTAATGTTATGACTGAGCACAGCATTATAATCGAAAAGCGACCAGATAGGCCGCTTTTCGTCGTCTTCTGTTTATTGATCAAAGCCTACTTTATCAACCAATTGAGCTGCCGCTTTGCGTAAGCTAGCGATTTTGCTCAGTGGCAGTTCATCCGCTTTAAAATCGCCCCATGACGCAACCAATTTGCTTGGTTTAACGCTTGGATTCACTGGGTACTCATAGTTTTGCTCTGCGTACATGGTTTGAGCTGCATCGCCTGTCAAATACTCCATTAGCTGAATAGCATTCTGTTTGTTTGGAGCACTTTTTGTCAGCGCCATACCACTAATGTTGACGTGAGTGCCACGCTCTTCCGTGTTCGGGAAGGTGATTTGAACAGCTTCCGCCCACTTGATTTGCTCTGGATCGTTAAGCATTTTTCCCAAGTAATAATTGTTACCTAATGATAGGTCGCAAACGCCTTCGTAGATGGCTTTTACTTGAGCTCGATCGTTACCTTGAGGCTTTCGAGCAAGGTTTGATTTTACACCGCGAAGCCAAGTTTCCGCTTCTGCTTCTCCGTGATGAGCAATCATCGACGCGATAAGCGCAAGATTGTATGGGTGCTTTCCGCTGCGCGTGCAGATCCGGCCTTTCCACTTTGGATCTGCCAAATCTTCATAACGCTGAATTTCTGCAAGGTTTACACGCTCTTTTGATGCGTAGACAGATCGTGTTCGCGTCGTCAAACCAAACCACATATTATCCGGATCGCGATATTGGGCAGGAATATTCTTGTTTAGAACGTCCGACTCGACTGCCTGGGTGAGCTCGTTTGCAACAACTTCGTTCAAGCGTCCTATATCCACAGTGAAAATGAGGTCGGCCGGAGAATTGGCGCCTTCTCGTTTTAATCGCTCAGCCAAGCCTTTTTTTGCGAACACAACATTGACCTCAATGCCTGTTTCGTCGGTAAAGCCTTGAAAAAGAGGTTCAACAAGAAATGCTTGGCGGTAGGAATACACATTCACCTCTTCCTTAGCGAGCGCAGGGAGCGCCACTGCCGTAATCATGAGGGAGACTAGTGTTTTAACCATAAAACGCATTGATGTTTTCCTTTTTGCTAATGAGAATGATTTTCAATACTACGTTCATTTTCAAATAAATCAATAGTCGCTGGATGATTTTTTTAAATTTGGTCAAAGCGTAAATCTTGTTTGCCCTTATACTTCGTACTATATCTCTGATTTATCGACAAAAAATTTGGGCAGTATGGTTTTTAAAAAGATAGCAAAAGTGAGTTTTCTGATGGTTTGTGTGGTTCTCTTTCAGGGCTGTGCGACATCGAGAACGACCACTCACTATGGGTTTTTTGAGGCAGAAAACTCAGCAGGGGAGCTGCGCCAGTTTCGTTTGATTTGGGAAGTCATAGAGGTGGAAGGTTTTAATGACCGCCGGCGATATAGCACTCCGTTGATGCTGGAAACGCAATGTAGTGAGCGGGTTTTGCGATTTTATGACGAAAATTACCGTTCCCAACGCTCCTGTATGGCAAACGATGAGCTAGGTATCGCGTTTTGTGGAGCTCCAGGGTTAGATATTGATCATCGGGCCTTGCCGATCGAACAGGGCAAGGCCTGTGCTTATGCAAGTGATGCGAGAGGTTCCGCAGAAATTACCTTGTTGCGCGACGAGGTCCAGATAACTATGCGTTGCCAGCCGAAAGAAACTCAGGAGAGGCAAGGGCGAAAATGGATCAATCAGGACTATCTAAAGCCGTCCGTTATACCCTATGTAGTCGCCACGAAAAGTGTCGCGGGCAGTGACAGAGACGGTCACGTTCCAAAGCTTTGGAATCACTCTTCTGTTTGCGATCCGGATCAGGGCCGTTAAATTTTGCAAATTAGTCCACATTTTTGCTTTAAAACAGCCTGTAATTACCTGAAGTAACACGGGGTTACACTGGGCAGTGGTATTCGCTGTGCCTAGGTCCATAATTGGGGTGAACAACCTTTATTTGGATTTTTGAGTAAGAAGTCATGGCACTAGAGCGAATCAAAACCAACGTTCGTGAATTGAAAATAGGCATGTTTGTCTCGGAGCTAGATTGTCCGTGGCATAAAACGCCGTTTCCAATTCAAGGCTTTATCGTAAAGTCCAAAGAAGAGATGCGATCGCTGCAAAAGTTTTGTGAGCATGTTTTCGTCGATGCGAACCAATCTGAAGAGAGAGATTCGTCAGTTGAACATGATATTTCGAGCGTCGCGTCGCGCGCGCAGCAATCGGGTTCTGCATCGTCTGCAAGGAAGCGCTCTAATGCTGCTGTCGATGTTTCCAAAGTCGTCGAAGCAACACCTCTTGTCGTTAAAGACCCCAAGCAATATCAAGTTGCGGCATCCTTACCCAAGGAAGCTGCGAGAGTCCAAAAATTGTACGGCCGAATTAACGACTCTGTCCGTGAAGTATGTGCGGCAGTTGATCGGGGTGAAGAGATTAATGTGGAAGATATTCAGGGTATCGCGGTGAGCATGGTGGTCAGCGTGGCTCGAAATCCTGATGCGCTGGTTTGGCTTTCAAAGATGGATCAAGATGACGAGTTTGGTTATCAACACGTGGTTCGTGCTTCTATCTGGGCTTTGGTTTTTGCGAGACATCTTGGGCTCAGCAAGAGTTTAATGAAAACGCTCGCTATTGGTGTACTGCTGTCACATGTCGGCAAAACGAAACTAGAGCCTGCTCTTCGGGATCCTCAAGCTTTGAGCGATGATCAAATGCAGGATTACCAACGCTATGTGGAGTTGGGTCTTGCCGAGCTATCTAACACCGCTGATCTTGGAGATGGTGTTCTTAGTGTTGTTGAGTTTCATGCTGAACGTAATAACGGCTCTGGATTTCCGAAGGGGGTGACGGGGGAGCGCATTCCATTACTCGCTAAAATTGCTGGCTTGGTGGACTGCTATCAGGACATGATTACACCGCGTGGCGATAGGCTTGGTCTTTCTCCAAAAGACGCGGTCTCTTTTTTGTATGAGCAACGAAATATTTTATTTCAAAAAGACTTGGTTGAACGTTTTATTGAGGCAATCGGTGTCTTCCCTACGGGCACTCTGGTCGAACTTAATAGCAACGAAGTTGGCATTGTGACGGGGCACAATAGCGAACGTCGCTTGCTGCCCAAAATTATCGTTGTGACGGACGCAACCAAAAACAAGCTGAAAGCGGGCCGCCGGGTTGACCTTCTTGAGTGGAACGCCAGCCAAAAACCACAACACGCGCTGTATATCAAAGACAGCTTACCAAAAGGCGCGCTCGGTATTGACGAGAATAGTTATCTGTTGACGGGCGCCACCTCTAAATGGAGCCTGAAGCATATGGTGTCGAGCTTAACGAACTAACTTGCTCGGTATGAAAACTCGATACTAATTCTGCATTAACGCTGCACTCACTCCGGATTTATTTTCTACTAAACCGCCTCTTTTCTGGTAATGTCCGAGAAATCTTCTTGAATTCTCGGTCTTGTTATTCGGTGTATGCTTGATGTCTAGAAAGACGTGCGGTGCTTGTCGCCGTCCAATCAAAAGTTGCCTCTGCGGTTTTATTCAAAGCCAGAACACTAAACTGCCCGTTCTGATCGTCCAACATCCGGACGAATCAAATCATCCGTTTACCACTGCCTACTTGGCGAGTCTCGGTGCGAGTAGTGTGCAGCTTTGTTGCGCTCTTGATTTAACTGAGCAGCAATGCCGCTCTTTGTTGCATCTGAATCCGGCGGATGATTTAGCATTGCTGTACATCGATCATCATTACGATGAGCATGACGCCCGCACCATTGATTGCCTCGTCCCAGAATCAATCGACCTAATCGCTGATTTATCTGGGCTTGTTGTGCTTGATGGAACTTGGCGGAATACGCGAGAGTTGCTGCTTCGCAATACATGGCTAGCGACGCTAACAACACTTAGTTTGAAAAATTTAGAACAGAGCGAGTACACCATTCGCAAAGGCGAGGACAATACCGTGTGCACCCTTGAAGCGATCGACAGACTTCTTCGTATCGCGAACCCTAAATTTCAGAGTGACCTATACCTAAGGCCGATGCGAGAGCTGGTTCGTCAGCAGGATCAATTTAAGTTGGGCGAGAGGTCAGGTAACTCTTAGGTGCACTAAATCAGTCCAATAGCTTGAAACCTGCGTTATAACCCTTATAACTTGGACTCTCCTTAATAAATAACGATGGCTAGTTTATGGCGAACGCGCTCGAGATTCGTGGTCTCAACAAAACGTACGACAATGGTCATGAGGCCTTAGTAGACGTTTCCCTGCATGTTGAAGAAGGCGACTTTTTTGCCTTGCTAGGTCCGAACGGTGCCGGTAAAAGTACAACGCTCGGAATCGTTTCTTCGTTGGTGAACAAGAGTTCGGGTAAAGTTGAAATCTTTGGTTTTGATCTCGATACCGAGTTGGAGAAGGCAAAGACTTGCCTTGGTGTTGTGCCTCAAGAAGTGAACTTCAATCAGTTCGAAAAGGTGGAACATATTCTTGTGACACAGGCGGGGTATTATGGAATCCCAGCAAAAGAAGCAAAAGCAACGGCAGAGATCTATCTTAAAGAGCTTGGTTTATGGGACAAACGAGATCAGCCTGCCCGAATGTTATCCGGCGGTATGAAGCGCAGGGTGATGATCGCTAGAGCGTTGATTCACAAGCCAAAACTCTTGATTCTTGATGAGCCCACTGCAGGGGTGGATATCGAGTTGCGGCGCTCTATGTGGAAATTTCTTCGCGCGATTAATGAAGCGGGTACGACGATTATTCTGACAACCCATTATTTGGAAGAGGCGGAAGAGCTTTGTCGGAATATTGCAATTATTGATAAAGGACGAATCCTCGAACATAGCAGCAAGCGTGATTTGCTGAGCAAGCTCACAACTCAAACCTACGTGCTGGAAACGGAGCCTAAGCTAGAGCGCGCTCCGTCAATCGGGGAATACCAGGTCGAGCTTGCGGCTGATGGCACATTGGAACTCACACTTGAGCAGGAAGATGACTTAAGTGCATTTTTCAAGGCGGCAAGTGATTCGTCTTGGAAAGTCGTGAGTGTGCGAAATAAGAGTAATCGTTTAGAAGAATTGTTTTTGTCGCTCGTAAGCTCTGGTCAAAGTCTGAACGCTGAGGAGAAAGTCTGATGAATGCTCAGCAAATATGGATTGCTTTTACCACTATTGTTGTAAAGGAAGTGCGTCGTTTTACCCGTATCTGGGCACAAACGATGTTGCCGCCGGCTATTACGATGGCCTTGTACTTTGTGATCTTTGGCAACTTGATCGGTTCACGCATTGGAGAAATGGGTGGCTATGATTACATGAGCTTCATCGTGCCTGGTTTGATTATGATGTCGGTGATAACCAACTCCTATGCCAATGTCGTCTCGTCATTTTTTAGTATGAAATTTCAGCGTAGCATTGAGGAGCTGCTTGTCTCTCCCGTCCCTAACTGGGTCGTCCTGAGTGGCTATGTTGCCGGAGGAATGGCGCGCGGGGTTGGGGTTGGTCTCATTGTTACCTTGCTGTCTCTGTTTTTTACCGACTTGGTCATTCATAACATTTGGATTACTGCGAGCATGGTGCTGTTGACCTCCATTGTGTTCTCCCTCGGCGGGTTTATTAATGCAATCTTTGCGACCAAGTTTGATGATATTTCCATTGTTCCGACTTTCGTATTGACGCCGCTGACCTATCTCGGAGGCGTGTTTTATAGCATCTCTTTGTTGCCGGAGTTTTGGCAAACTGTTTCGCAAGCGAACCCGATCTTGTACATGGTGAATGCGTTTCGATATGGCATTCTTGGGGTGAGCGATATCGACATTCGATTTGCGTTTGTCATGGTTCTGTTTTTTATTGTTGTTTTGTTTTCGGTATGCCTGTATTTGCTGTCAAAAGGCAAGGGTATTCGAAGTTAGAGTTAGCGAGCGCTATCTATCTTTATGTTGCTTGAAAATGGGGTTTGGTGAAAGCGAATGGCCATCGTACAAAATAGTCAGTTAGGGAAAGAAACCACCTATGTGGATCGTTATGACCCGAGCCTTTTGTTTCCAATTACTCGGTCTGAGAGCCGTGCTACGCTGGGTCTTGTTGACGAAGCCGTGCCATTTTACGGCGAAGACGTATGGACAAGTTTTGAGGTGTCTTGGCTTGAGCTTGGGGGAAAACCCTGTGTAGCGGTTGGTGAATTTCGTATCCCATGTAACTCGCCCAATATCATCGAATCGAAGTCCTTCAAACTGTACCTTAACTCGTTTAATCAGGAGCGTTTTGACGCTGTGGACGATGTAGTTCAGATCATGCAGAAAGACCTGAGCGCTGCTGCTGGAGCCGCGGTTAAGGTTGAGCTGAGAAGCTTGGCTGATATTCAGCCTATCGAGCGGCCTAAAGGTGCGTCGATTGATTGCGCTCCTGTTGAGTGTTTTGTTTATGAGCCGGACGCAGATTTACTGGAGCTAGAGGCTGAGCAAAGCGAGTCTGTAGAAGAAATCCTGTATTCTGATTTACTACGCTCAAATTGTCCGGTGACAGGCCAGCCAGACTGGGGGACGGTCGTCATTCGTTATCGAGGACCAAAAATAAATCAGAGTAGCCTTCTTCGCTATGTTGTTTCTTTTCGGACCTGTCAGGATTTTCACGAACATTGTGCAGAGAGAATCTTTACTGATTTGATGGCCAAGTGTGGCTGCGAGGCCTTGAGCGTAATGGCGCGTTATACGCGACGAGGTGGCTTGGATATCAATCCATATCGGGTCAGCGAAGGCTTTGTGAGTGAGTCTAAAGACGCTTTGTCCTGCCCTCAGACCAGGTTCGTTCGCCAGTAGTTTAGAGCTAGACGGTCGATTTAGGTTCGATCTTTTAGCTTATCGGCGGCGCGCTCTAGAGCGCGAACGACTAAATCTTTTTCCTCATCGGTGACTTTGTCTGTGTCGAGATATAAAGCAAAGCCGCCGGTTTCGTGCTCTATAAAGCTTTGTCCGGCACCGATATCTCTCCTGAAATCGACAATCTGATAGATGGGTACGGGGCGCGAAAACCCTTTTACTGTAATCTCGCCCTTGTCGCGACACATGACTTTATCTTTGACGAGTGAAAATGTTTCATAAGAAATCAGAATTTCGCCCGGGTCAGCCAGTGCCTCGAGACGTGATGCAAGGTTGACCTCTTTGCCGATGATCGTGTAATCCATCCTGTTTTCTGCACCAAAGTTACCAACGGTACTATATCCGGTACTGATCCCTATGCGAATTTGCAGCGGCGTTTTTATGCCTTGGCTTTGCCACTTCTGACGAAGGATCTTCATGTGCTTACGCATTTCTATCGACATCGCAACGCAGGCAAGCGTATCTTCTTTTGGGCCTCTACTTGTTGGGTCGCCAAAGAAAATCATAATTGAGTCACCAACAAATTTGTCGATGGTTCCGCCATACTTGAGGGCGATTTGCGACATTTCGTTGAAGTAGGAGTTGAGGAGTTCTGTCAGGCTTTCTGGCTCCATTTCTTCTGCGAGTTCGGTAAAGCCTTTAATATCAGAAAAGAAAATGGTCAGCTTTTTACGCTGGGTCTCAAGTCGAACATCCCGCTCGCCGGTAAAGATCGACTGCCAGACTTGAGGTGATAGGTATTTGGCCAGCTTGTGTGACAGAGAGATGGATTGTTCTCGCTGGTGTTGTATTTGGGATTTTGCTTTGACGAGTGCTTTTGCTTGCTGGTGCGTGTAGTACGCCGTTACAGCGACGTACACACCTGCACCTATACCGGCGACAAGCGTCACAAGGGCTGGCTCATCGGGTTTGAACTCCAGACCAAAGACAAACGAGGAAACGATCAGAGATAAAAATGTCGTCAAGCTTCCAAGAGCCAGAAGACGGACTCCGCCCACAACAATAAAGCTGAAACAGAGCATGATGACAGAGAACAGAGTGGCACTGAGGCTAAATTTAATCAGTAGTAG
>NZ_LWFT01000167.1:0-907 GCF_001635105.1 Oleiphilus sp. HI0079 | reverse complement strand
CTCTTTCGTGTCTACTAGTTTTACACCGCCAGCCTTTCCTCGACCGCCAGCATGAACCTGAGCTTTAATTACCCATTTGTCGCCACCAATTTTGTCGGCCGCCGCGACAGCTTCATCTGCCGTATCACAGGCGTAACCTTTTGATACGGGCAGACCGTACTCAGCAAAGAGTTGCTTTGCTTGATACTCATGTAAGTTCATAGCTTATTCCGTTGTTTTAATGAATGAGCGACAAGGCCTCTGCTCATAGCGAGACCCCATCCCTGATATAACGCCGCTTTTAGCAGCGTAACCTTTAATACTACAGAGATTGCTTAACAATCTATTTTCTCTTCTTGCGATTCGCAACGTGAATGGCATGTCCACCGACTGCTAATGCCGCCTCGTGGACGGACTCTGATAGCGTTGGGTGCGCAAACACAGTCAAGCCAAGGTCTTCGGCACTAGACCCAAACTCCATTGCAATCACAGCTTGCGCGATCAATTCTGATGCACTTGGGCCTATGATATGGACGCCCAACACCCGATCAGTCTCTTCATGCGCTAGTATCTTCACCATACCAGCTGTCGAGTTTGCGGCCATTGCACGGCCGCTCGCTGCAAAGGGTGCCACACCAACATTGTATGGTACGCCATCGGCCTTGAGTTGCTCTTCTGTTTGACCAACCCATGCGAGCTCTGGATGCGTATAAATTACACCAGGAATCGTGTCGTAATTAACTTGCGTCTTCTGACCGGCAATTCGCTCGGCAACCATGACACCTTCTTCGCTACCTTTATGCGCGAGCATTGGACCACGAACCACATCACCAATTGCGTAAACGCCCGGCACGTCTGTTTGGCACTGGTCATCAACATAAATGAAGCCCCGTTCGTCAAGATTGACGCCGCTATCCGCAGAGAGCAA
>NZ_LWFT01000166.1:0-802 GCF_001635105.1 Oleiphilus sp. HI0079 | reverse complement strand
CAATACGGCAGGGCTTCGCTTCGTCAATCAATACCCTGAGGTTGTTAGCTTTCTAAAAGAGAGATACGCGAACGACTCAACTCCTAAATTGTCCGTGCAGCATACGTCGATCATTGAGCGATGTTTGAGACTAATAGAACAATCTACGAAGAACGTTTATGAAAGTGCGCTTCCTCTTGTCGTACAAGCGGTGCGTGATGAAGCCGTTAATTCGCAAACGGATCAGATCGCCAATGCCAGAATGAATATCGCGGATAGAATCGAGAAGTTCGAGTCTACTATTTTGGCGAAAATCAGTAACGAGATCCTTAGTGTTGCTCCTCGAGGCCGCAAAAATATCATTGAGAATAACTCCTCGGACTTGGACCTTGTCGCGAAAGGAGAGTTTGAGGATTGGTTAATAAGTAAGGTGCTCACAACGAAGCTAGAGCAGAGTTTGCGCTCACCCTTGCTGCTTTTAAAGATGCGTACCGATTCGATGGGCTATCGAAGTGAGGGAGGCAGCGGCAGTCCCTTGGGGCCCGAAAGACTGGTTTATGCTTTTCAGACAGCAATGCACCCATATCTTCAGGAACTTGCTCTTGAGCGACGCGCGTTCAAAATTTTGGAAGCGGCTCTTTTACCCGAACTGGATAGCCTAACTCACTCGCTGAACGAACAGCTTGCCAAAGCGGGAGTCTTGCCTGATGCGTCCTTGGGTGAGTTAGTTAAGAAGTATGAGCAGCCTTCTAAAGTAGAAGAGAAGAGCACCATTGATTCATCGAATCAATCTCCACCGCCGCCCGCGCAAGATGTACCTAAG
>NZ_LWFT01000165.1:0-967 GCF_001635105.1 Oleiphilus sp. HI0079 | reverse complement strand
AGCAAACGACCGATTAGTTTTTCGTAGCTACTCCGGGAATGGCTGGGATATCGCCGAGGCGCCATATAAGGTTCAGCGCTACAACAGCGAGAGCAAAGAGACCTCCTTAAGGCTAGCAAAACCTGGAAAAGGATTTGAGCTAGAGGCCAGCCCAGTACCAAAGGAAGCAGCAAACGCTCAACCAGTGACACAGACCTACTCCGCGCTCGAAACGGTCGCGCCAACAAGCTGGTTTTTTGGCTACCAAAACGACAATGCGCAAAACACGCTCTCTCTTGTTTTGTCTGGCCGCGATGCTTTGAATTTTCATAACTGGGGATTGGTGGTCGGTCGCGACTTTGAGAACGATGTGAACAAACTTCAAGCGTCATACACGCTCTATAACCACTTCACCGCACTCTACTCGAAAGACTATGACTACGCGCTTGGAGGCGCATCAGCACCACCCGAGTTTGTAGATAAAACCACTCTCCTGGAGGAGAACGAAAATATCGCGCTGCTCGCTCATACAGATATTCCTTTTGACTTTTCCAACCTCCGCATTATTGGAGGCGGTAATCAAGAACAACGGGCAGCCGATTATCTTCTCAACCCTGCACTCAATAACACTCTAACCGTAAATACAGTCGGACTTGCCGTGCAATACACCGACGCGAGTTATGCTCTCTATGGCATTAGCCCCTCGCACGGCAGAATACTGTCTATGAATTTGGAGCGAGATAAGCTAGAACGGGATTTTCAAGCTGCTAACACCGATAGTTCTGATGGCAATGTTTGGACGGTTGAATGGAACGAATATTTATCGTTATACAATGCCCACACGTTAGCACTTAGGGTGATGCAAGGCTATGCGGAGCAAGGCGCGGATGTATTCGACCTCGGCGACAGTCCGAGCAGTAGCCCCTTTGAGCAGGCGATCATTCATGGTCGAGATTACCCGTTGCGCGGCTACCCCGATAGGACTAGC
>NZ_LWFT01000164.1:0-945 GCF_001635105.1 Oleiphilus sp. HI0079 | reverse complement strand
CATCCTTGGTTACAAGTATCGTGTGCTCCCATTGAGCGGAAAGCTTGTGATCTTTCGTGACCACTGTCCATTCGTCAGGGAGGAGCTTGCAGTGACGTTTACCCTGATTAATCATCGGCTCGATAGTAAATGTCATACCTTCTTTTAGCGCCATTCCTGTGCCTTTTTTTCCGTAGTGCATCACCTGAGGGTCTTCGTGAAAAACTGCGCCGATACCGTGACCACAATACTCTCGAACAACCGAGTAATAATTACTCTCTGCATGCTTTTGTATCACCGCGCCAATGTCACCAAGTCGCGCCCCAGGCTTTACCAGAGCAATACCTTTATACATGCACTCTTGGGTGATACGCACTAAACGCTCCGCCGCAATACTAGGCTCTCCAACGAAGAACATTTTGCTGGTGTCTCCGTGATAACCATCTTTGATGACGGTGATGTCGATGTTGATGATGTCACCGTTCTTTAGCTTTTTCTTTTCTGTTGGAATGCCATGACATATTACGTGGTTGACTGAGGTGCAGATTGATTTTGGGAAGCCTTTATAATTAAGCGGTGCCGGAATGGCGTTTTGCGTGTTGACTATATAGTCGTGGCAGATTGAATTTAGCTCTTCGGTTGTAACTCCCGCTTTGACATGCGGTTCAATCATTTCGAGCGCTTCAGCAGCAAGTTTGCCGGCAATGCGCATTTTTTCAATTTCATCAGCGTTTTTAATTGTAACTGTCATAGCGTCTCTGTTGGCGAAGTGTATGAGTGCTGGTTACATGGTTCAGCACCTTCAAAATAGGGCTGTATTCTACAGGGCCGTAGCGGGATTACAAAGTGCAATCAAACGTTATGGCGCGTAATCAGGGGTGGGGTGCGATTTTGGTTCTGAGCTTTTTCTTTAACTGGCTTTTGTTTTATGGTATAAAGCGCCCGCGAAAAACTCGCAGGAGTAGA
>NZ_LWFT01000163.1:0-866 GCF_001635105.1 Oleiphilus sp. HI0079 | reverse complement strand
ATGAAGATCAAACGAGATGTCATTGAAGGCCAGTACAAAGATCAGTTAGATGGCTGGTATGCTGGTAAGGCGAAGGTTGTCTGGGAATAACACTTCAATACAGTTGCATTTAAAGGAGCTTGGGCTCCTTTTTTGTGCTCGCGTAGTGGCTCAGCGAACAAGCACGAAGGGCATCTTGAGGCTTCTCTGAAGATGAGTGGGCCGAAACATAATCATAGTTGAGGCATGTAATTGTATTTGTAACTCTTTGCTCTTCTTTTTGCTTACTATGATCTGTTGATTGATTTGTTAAGCAGTATCACCGGCACCATACCGACCAACACAATCACGAGCGCAGAGAGCGCACACTGCTCAATAAGTTCGTCTGATGCAAATTGATAGACGTGCGTCGCGAGAGTCTCAAAGTTGAAGGGTCTGAGGATAAGTGTTGCCGGCAGCTCTTTCATACAGTCTACGAACACAACCAAAAGAGCTGTTAGTGCGCCCGGTTTGATGATCGGCAGGTGCACTCTCAGGAACGTCTCCATGCTTCCTTTACCAAGCGACCTAGATGCCATGTCCATAGATTGTGTGACTTTCTCTAGGCTAGAGTCGATCGCTCCCGTCGCGACCGCTAAGAAGCGCACCGTGTAGGCAAATAAAACGGCAATGATGCTACCGCTAAGCAACAGCCCTGTGCTCACACCAAAGAACTCTCTTGCGAGGCCATCAAACCAGTTATCGAAAGCTGCAAGAGGAATAATCACACCAATTGCCAAAACGGCGCCGGGTACTGCATAACCAAGGCTGGAGATCTGAGTAAGCGCATTGGTCGCTCTGCGTCGATTCAAGCGCTTGGTGTACGCCAACAGACAGCCGATCACAAG
>NZ_LWFT01000162.1:0-1077 GCF_001635105.1 Oleiphilus sp. HI0079 | reverse complement strand
GCGCCATATTCTGATTGCGCCCAGCGAAATTCGCAGCGATCGTCAGGCCAAAGAGATCATCGACAAACTGTATGACCGAGTGAGTAATGGCGATGACTTTGCTGAGCTCGCACGTTCCAATTCCGATGACCCCGTTTCTGCCATTGATGGAGGCGATTTGGACTGGGTAAGTCCTGGTCAAATGGTTCCTGAGTTTGAAGAGGTAATGGCGCAAACACCGGCTGGAGAGACCAGTAAGCCATTTCGTTCGCCTTATGGCTGGCACATTTTGCAAGTACTGGAAGAGCGTGATCAAGACATTGGTGCGATGGTTCAGGCAAATCAAGCGAGACAACTTATTTATCGCCGCAAGTTTGAAGAAGAACTCGTGCTTTGGTTGCAAGAGCTTAAGTCTGAGGCCTTTATTGAAGTAAAGGACGAGAAGTACCAAGTTGAGGAGGCGAGTTAATTGGCTACGCCAAAACCGCTCGCAATTACACCAGGCGAACCTTCGGGGATTGGGCCAGACCTTGCGCTCATGCTGGCTCAGCAATCTTGGCCAATACCCTTGGTTTTTATTGCAGACCGAGACCTTCTAGCGCAGCGGGCTGATGAACTAGGGCTTCCTTTTAAGGCGTTTGAGTACCCTTGTTCTATCGACAGAGAGCTAAGTCGGGGCGAAGCATATGTTTACAATGTGCCGCTTAAAGAGCCGGTTCAAGCCGGCGCTCTCAACCCAGAGAATGCCCAGTATGTGCTCGATACCTTAGATGTCGCGATTGATGGAACTCTGAACGAGATGTTCTCTGCCATTGTGACAGGGCCTGTTCATAAAGGTGTTATTAATGATGCGGGCGTACCTTTCTCCGGTCATACCGAGTATTTGCAAGATAAGTGTGGGGTGGAAAGAGTTGTGATGATGCTTGCAAAAGGTAGAAGGAAAGTAGCGCTTGATAGAAATCACTTACCGTTAAAAGACGTAGCTGCGGCAAATACTTAGGACGAAATCAAGAAGGTTATCGGTATGCTTATTGCGGATATGCGGAAGAAGTTTGCAGTAAATGAACCTCGGGTTCTGGTTGCTGGCTTGAATCCGCA
>NZ_LWFT01000161.1:0-619 GCF_001635105.1 Oleiphilus sp. HI0079 | reverse complement strand
GAGCGACGATTTGAACGCCGCCATGCAAGGCGCCAAAACCTTACAGAACGAATGGCAACAAGTGGGCATTACAGAGCACAAGAAAGATCGCGCTTTGTGGAAAGCATTCCGTAAATCTTGCGATGCAATTTTTGAACGTCGAGACGAAGAACGCAATAAGGCAAAAGATGCAGAGAAAGAGCAGCGTAACGCTGCTCGATCAGCGCTCGACGCTGCGAAAGAACTGGTGAAAGAGCCTTTCAGTGAAACAGCTGATGCAGAATCTGCACTCGCGCAGTTACGAAAAGAGATCAAGCAACTTGGTGACCTCCCTGCAAAAGAGAAAGCCCGCCTTTACGATCAATACGACAAGCTCATCGCGCAAGTGAAGGTGCAATTGAAGGGACTAGGCTTTCAGCAAGTCATCAATAAGTGGAGTGAAGCAGAGCGGAAAGCGGTACTTGCGTATACGGCATTCGCTCAGGGTGAGCTGGACGCGAGCAAACAAGAGTTTGTCAGCACAATGCGTTTAGATAAGAGTCTAGAGTCGCACTTCAAACGTTTTTGGCAGGATCTGGGAAATGGAAAAGTAAAACCCTCTGACGAAAACGCCGTGAAAGAGCTCTGCATACGTTGTGAG
>NZ_LWFT01000160.1:0-768 GCF_001635105.1 Oleiphilus sp. HI0079 | reverse complement strand
ATAATAGTTTGGTGAGCGTGTTGAGCCCGGAAAAACGCGTCTATTTTTCTCAATCCAGCCCAATGACCGAGGCAGGGATTGATCCAGGGTTCTGGCGCGATATCTATGTGGCTATCGGCGAAGAACTGGGTGAAGGCGCATGGGCTGTGCGAGTCCAGTATAAGCCTTTAGTGCGATGGATTTGGCTAGGCGCTATCTTCATGTTTATTGCTGGATGCATTGCCGTATCCGACAAACGTTACCGTTATCACATAACCAAGTCTAAATCCGCAGACATTACTGGCAACCTAGAGGTTGCAAAATAAGAGTCGTATGAATTCAAGATTAGTATATATCACCCCTCTCGTTTTAGCGGTTGGCTTGGGACTCATTCTTTACACTGCTTTGGGAAAAGATCCAAACAAACTCGAAACTGCAAGGTTAAACGACCCCATTCCCGAGTTTGAGTTGTCCGTCCTTGAGGATCAGGGGCTTAAAGTGAATCAAGACGCGCTAAAAGGTCGGCCTTCTCTTTTGAACGTTTGGGCGACATGGTGCCCTTCCTGTCGAACCGAGCACCCATATTTAATCAGGCTTGCTAATAAAGGCGTACCCATCATTGGTTTGAATTATAAAGACGATCGGTCTAAGGCCAATCAATGGCTGGTAGAGCTTGGCGACCCTTATTCTTTGAATATATATGATCCAAAGGGTTCGTTTGGTTTCGATCTTGGCGTCTATGGAGCGCCAGAAACATATCTTGTGGATAAAGACGGGATCGTTCGGTAT
>NZ_LWFT01000159.1:0-594 GCF_001635105.1 Oleiphilus sp. HI0079 | reverse complement strand
TCATGTCTTTCGTGTCGTCATTCGACAGCAATAGGCTCATGAGATCAAAACCCAGCGTTTCGCCGGCCGCTTTCTTCGCTGCCTTCTCACTCCAAAGCAGGGAAAGCGCTTTTGCCATCTCAGCAGCAGTCTCGAAGCCCTCGGTTGTATTGCTCGAACCGCCCGTTGTTTCTGGCGAGGCGGATGCCACATCCGACCACTCAGCGAGTTTTCGTCGTTTGTCGTAGGGAAAGTCGAATAAGGTTGCAAGCATGCGGCTGGTCAATTCAATTGAGACACGATCAACCCAGTCAAACTCTTGACCGACAGGAAGATGATCAAGCACATCACACGTTCTCTGTCTGATCAGCTGCTCCATCTCCTGTAAGTTCTTTGGTGCCACAACACCCTGTACCGCCTGCCGCTGCACATCATGCTTGGGCGGATCCATTGCGATGAAGGTTTGAATCTCGAGCCCCTCAGGCTGGGGGCCTATCGAAATAATCGGCTCAGCAGAGAACAGCTCGTGATGTTTATCAACATACATGATGTCCTCAAACCTAGTCACAGACCAGAAAGGGCCAAATGGGCTTTGCTTTTGATAGTGCACGGGGC
>NZ_LWFT01000158.1:0-567 GCF_001635105.1 Oleiphilus sp. HI0079 | reverse complement strand
AGCGTAAAACCTATCCTAACAGAACGCTTAAGTTATTCTTTTTTTTACAAATTCCGTCAACCGGGCGTCTGCAGACAAATGAATTCCTATGGTACTAAATGCCGACTGAAAACTCTCAAGGCTGTGTCTCGCCGAAATCACGGAAGTTTCGCGCCGAGCAAAGTCAAAAGTAGCGTCGATCAACGATTGCAACTCGCCCAGGCCATATACATAGGAAATTACGTCCAATTCGACTACAACATATGTTGAATCATTTACCTCATCCTTGAGAGCCGAAAGCCTAGCATGGTTAATTTGAAGCTTACGTAAGATATGCGCTAGATGCTCGCCTATGGCAGGAGTTGAGAAAGATATGCATTCCTTGAAGACCATTATATCCGCATGCGGTAACTCGGGGCAGTCACCACGAACTTTCGTGCCTTTTGAAGTAACAACAATATTACGCACCCCTCCAAGGAATGCAGCGCATTTTTTATTGTATGCGGTCAGATCACTCAATGCCTGAGGCAAAAAAGCCCTATTTGCCTCAAAGTTTCTCTGTCTTTGTTTATTTGAGCTATACGTAGC
>NZ_LWFT01000157.1:0-17095 GCF_001635105.1 Oleiphilus sp. HI0079 | reverse complement strand
TTTCTATTTATTCCTAACGATAATCATCAGGTGCGCAATAGCTAAGCCTGTAAACGCAATAATGCTCCAAGCAGGTATTGATAACCCGAGCCATTGCCACTGGACTTCCGCGCAATCACCAGTGCCCATTAACATGCTTTGAAGCACTTCCATGATGGGGAAAACATCAATCATGTACTCCAGTGGCGGGCCGCATGCAGGAACTTCATCTTTGGGCAAGTGTTGCAGCCAGACTTGTCGCGCTGCGACGGCAACGCCGGTTGCGGCACTGAGCAAACCTAGAATGCTAAAAATCGTAGCGAATAAGCGATGCCTAAGGCTTACCAGGGTAAGGATCGCGAAGCCTGCCGTTGTCAGGTAGATTGCTCGTTGCATCATACACATTGGACACGGGTTCATGCTGGCAAATGGCTCAACGTAGCTGGCAATCAGCACGAGGCCTGTGCCGATAATTGCTATAGCCGCCGCAATCAAGGAATTTGGAAGTTTCACTTAACGTGGATCTCTTATGTTTTTCAACGGAGTATGATGCCATTGTCGCGATCTGGCCGTTGATTTGGCGAGTTAAGTCTTCTTAATTTTTGTGAACTGCGACCATGGGCTACAAATAGTCACCGTTCATAACAAGCACTCTTGCTCGGCTCAACTTATACTTTGTGCCGACAAATAAACTCTTTAAGATAAACAAACTCTTTAAGGAACGTATGTATGAAGTTTGCTCTGGCTTTTATCCTCAGCATGTTCGTCACCTCTTGGGCTGTTGCGGAAGATGGCGAGACGCCAAGTAAAAGATCGATTTACCACAACATCTCTCCTGCATTTGTCAGTAATTTTGGTTTGTCTGAAAAAAAGCTTTCTTACGTTAAAGCGGAAGTGTCATTGAAAGTTGAAAATGAAGAGCTTTTAGAGAAAGTGAAGCAAAATGAAGCGTTGGTGCGTCATCAAATCGTCATGTTGCTTTCAGCACAAACAAAAGAGCAAATGAGTGCGCCTGCGGCACAAGAGACGATTCGTGTTGCTGCTTTAAGTAGAGTGAAAGAGGCATTGGCAGAAGAGATTGGTAAAACGGGAGTGGAAGATTTGCTGTTTACCAGCTTTGTTGTTCAGATTTGAGAGATCTTAGTGTCAGCGGTTCAGGAGGTATCGAGCCGCTTTCTTTAACAAGTACTTTGCAAAGCGCTGATTAACAGTCTGTTTAAGAGGCAATGCGGGCAGAACTCGGCGCGTCTTCTAGCGCTACGTCGTTGCCGTCTTCCCAGCCTGCTTCCCAAGCGGCAAGCACCACTTCGCTCATTGCAGGTCGCCTGTTACGGTCAGAGCCCATAACGCCCGCCATGTAGCCTTGCTTGTAAGCTTTGTTTAGAGAATCAATATTCCAGCTTAAAGAAATGTCTTCGGCCATGGGCCACTCCACTTTCAATAGGCTGCCTTCGCACTTTGAGCGACACAGAGCTTCATTCACCCTGTTTTCGTTCGACTTCCAGCGGTTCGGCGCGCTTCTTAGTCAACACTAGTTTTCGGTAGTGTAGTTCGTAAAATGTGGTTTGCTTCTGTTTTTTTGATTAGCGCTACTCCGAAGAGTTGCGCGTGAGTGCATCCTTGCCCTCAGTACACATTTACGAATTACATATCTTTACGTTAGTGCAATGAACACTACTCTGCATGTCAAATATGTTTCTTTATGTATGAGCTTGTAATTTTGACGAAACAGTTCGTTACATACACTTACAAAATTAGCATAGGTTTCAGTATCTGCAAATTGGGCATAGTGACAGTTTTGTTAGAAACGTGACGGAAGCGAATTTCGGTACTTAATATTTGCGAGCTGCGTATCACCGCGTATGCGTTTTGTGAAGCGTGTTGCACGGTAATTAATACGATAAGGCGGATGTTTAAATAAGGGGGGCGTCTCAAAGAATGTAGGCGCAAAGAGTCATAGAGAATAGGCGTTTCAGCTGAAACGATCTAGCGCATATAGCGCAAGATCAGTAACCTTGGCGCCGACCGGCGTTGGATGAGTCTGGTCTAGCTGACGTAGTCCGAAAGAAACTTGTCAAAAGAAACCGTATCTCCTTGTTTGATTTGCTCAGCGTTATCATGGCTTTGAGCGGCAAGCCTCTCAAATTCATGTTGAATAGCGGCCATGTCAGTTGCTGCCGTTAGCGTATGTTTGTGTTGATTGGACAGAGACCCCGCTAACTCAAGCCAGCTTTGTTGTTCTGTTCGCATATCTTCCAGAATCCGCGCAGAGGGGCATAGACTAGCGTCATCTACTTTTGCTTGCTGAAGTGCAATGCTCTCTTGGTGGAGCGTCGTATTCTCGGTGTTATCTAGCAAAGCGGCGTAGTCGTTGATCCGGGAAAGAATCTCCGTTGCCCAAGAGGTGAGTGAAATCTCTTCATCAAGACGTTTGAGCGTCAGGTTTGGTCTTCTTCCATCGGTGGTGACGGACGAGAAATTACCCTCAAGCTCTTCGCATGCTTCGGCACTAAGAACCGGCGAGTCTTCCAGCAGGCAGAAGAGCAGGAAGGCGTCAACGAAAGCGATTTGCGTCTCATCAATACCAAGAGGTAAATAAGGATTGAGATCAAGGCAGCGTACTTCGACATATTCCACGCCACGTTCATTTAATGCTGCAGTCGGTTTCTCTCCGGACAGGGTGGTTCGCTTTGGTCGAATAGAGCTGTAGTACTCGTTCTCGATTTGAAGCACGTTTGTGTTCAGCTGCGTGTAGCCCTCGCTGTCGTGTAATCCAATTTCCTCGTATCGCGGATAAGATGTATGAATTGCGTTCGTTAGCGTATTGGTAAAGTTTTCAAGCGTGTTGAAACATATATTCAACGAGCTTTGCGCGTTATTGCTATAGCCGAGATCGCTCATTCTCAGCGATGTCGCGAATGGGCGATAAAGGGTGCCTTTTTCGTCAAAGCGTTCTAAATCGTGTTTGCGTCCCTCTAAAAAGCTTTGGTCGAGCGCCGGCGATGCGCCAAACAGATACATCAATAACCAACTGTAGCGGCGAAAGTTTCGTGTTAACGCAAAGTACTTCTGAGATTTAAACTCTTGCAGCGTCGCAGGACTTTTCTCTGCATCTTTGAGCGTGTTCCAAAACTCGTCAGACAATGAAAAGTTGAAGTGTAGTCCTGCGATGCTCTGCATGATACGCCCGTATCGAACATCAAGCCCTTTGCGATAAACATGCTTCAGTTGGCCAATGTTGGAATCGCCATATTCGGCGATACGAATGCTGTCATTGCCATCGAGTCGGCAAGGCATGCTGCCCGCCCAAAGGCTTTCATCGCCGATGTTGTTAAGTACAAACTTGTGGGTTGCCTCAAGCTCTGAAATCAAGCCCTGACGCGTTGTTTGCACGGAGGTGATGAGCTCAAGTAAGGCTTCCGAGTAATCCGTAGTGATTGAGCTATGTGTAAGAGGGTGGCCCAGCGCGTCAGGGTGGTCTGATTGGGTGATCGAAAAGTCGGGCGTGACACGCAGGCCCTCTTTTTCGAGTCCTCTCGAAATGAGTCTCGTGTTTGAGTCGTTTAGATAGCTAAGGAGTGCCTGATATCCATGACCATGCGACGAAGTTGATATTGTCATTTTCTTGTCCTTTTAAAGCACTTCCAGCGCGTAAACATACTACGATGAATCAATCGGGGCGAACAGGGCTATTTCTTTTTTGCTTTGGCAAATGCAGAGGCAAAAGCATTGTTGACCGGAGCCTGCTTAGCGCCTTTTTGTTTTGGCAATTTATTGGCTCTATCCGTTTTAATCCCGCCTCTATCCTGTCTGTCTTGTTTTGCCTGTTCTGAGACCGAATCACTCAGGCGCATCGTTAATGCAATACGCTTTCGCTTTACATCCGCTTCAAGCACTTTTACCTTGACGATGTCTCCTGTTTTGACAACTTCACGCGGATCTTTGACGAACTTATCGGCCAAACAGGATATATGCACAAGTCCATCCTGATGCACGCCAATATCAACAAAGGCTCCAAAGTGCGTGACGTTGGTAATGCTTCCTTCCAGAATCATGCCTTCTTCAAGGTCGCTGATTTCTTCAACCCCATCCTTGAAACTGGCAAATTTAAACTCCGGACGCGGGTCACGACCGGGCTTTGCCAGCTCGTTTAGTACATCTTCTACGGTATGGTGACCAAAACGCGTATCGACAAAATCCTCGACGCGCACTTGCTTGAGGTTGTTGGCTTGCCCGATTAAATCGGAGACGGAGGCGCTTTGTGATTTTGCGATGCGTTCAACCAAGCCATAAGACTCAGGATGAACAGCGGATGCATCCAGAGGGTCTGCGCCACCGTTTACACGCAAGAAACCGGCGCATTGCTCAAAAGCCTTGTCGCCAAGCCTTGGTACATTTTTGAGCTCTTTTCTGGATTTGAATGCGCCGTTGGCATCGCGAAATGCAACGATATTGCTTGCTGTGTTTGCGGCCACACCGGATACGCGTGCAAGTAATGGCGCTGATGCCGTATTGAGATCGACACCAACGGCATTTACACAGTCTTCAATCACGGCATCGAGACTTTTACCGAGTCTAAATTGGCTAACATCGTGTTGATATTGGCCAACGCCAATGGCTTTCGGCTCGATCTTTACCAATTCTGCTAGAGGGTCCTGCAAGCGTCGCGCAATAGACACCGCGCCCCGAATACTCACATCGAGATCGGGGAATTCGTTGGCGGCGGTCTCTGAGGCAGAATAAATCGAAGCACCGGCTTCGCTCACCACAATTCGAGATAGCGGGAGTTCAGGGTAGCGCTTACATAAGTCAGCGCAGAGTTTTTCGGTCTCGCGGGAGGCTGTGCCATTGCCAATGCTCAACAGTTCAGCATGATGCTTACGGGCAAGTTTTGCGATAACTTCAATCGACATATCCCACTGATTTTTTGGCGCATGAGGGTAAATCGTTGCATGGTCGAGTAGCTTTCCAGTCGCGTCGACGACGGCCACTTTCACGCCAGTGCGCAAGCCAGGGTCCAGCCCGATGGTTGCCTTTGGACCGGCCGGCGCAGCTAGGAGCAGGTCTTTCATATTCTCTGCAAACACCTTGATCGCCACCTCTTCAGCCTGTTCGCGTAACTGGCCAAGTAGCTCGGTTTCGATGCTCATGCCGAGTTTAACCCGCCACGTCCAACGGATGACTTCTTTTAACCAGGCATCGGCCGCTCGATTTTGATCCTGTACGCCAACCTGATTGGCGATGATAGACTCGCAGGGCGATACAGCGAGTCTTGATGTCTTATCTGTGTCGACATGTTCCAAGCTCAAGGACAACACTCCTTCTTTACGCCCTCTAAAGAGTGCGAGAGCACGGTGAGAAGGAATTTTCTTAATCGCTTCGCTGTATTCGAAGTAATCCTGAAACTTTTGCGCGTCTTTATGCGCAGTATCGGCCGCAGTGCTTATCAAAACGCCGAAAGACCACATTTCATGTCGTAATTTTGCGAGTAACGCCGCATCTTCGCTAAAGCGTTCGATCAGTATGTACTTGGCACCGTCTAAAACGGCTTTGGTATCTGCAAAACCCGCGTCGCTATTAATAAAGTGTTGCGCTTCTGTTTCGGGTGTTTTGGTCGGGTCATTGAAAAGCAGGGTCGCTAAAGGCTCAATGCCCGCTTCGATCGCGATTTGGCCTTTGGTGCGGCGTTTTGGCTTGTAGGGTAGGTAAAGGTCTTCGAGACTTTGCTTGCTAGTACAGGCTCGAATAGTTTTCTCAAGCTCTGGGCTCAGCTTGTCTTGCTCGGCAATGCTTTTGAGAATGACATCGCGTCGATCGTGCAGCTCTGATAAATAAGTGAGCCGTTCGTCCAATTTCCGTAACTGCGTATCATCAAGAGCGCCGGTTTTTTCTTTGCGATAGCGTGCGATAAATGGGATGGTCGCACCCTCATTGATAAGCTGTATGGTCGCTTCTACTTGTTCCGTTCGAATGGCTAATTCGTCTGCAATTAGCTGGGCAATGGATGACATTCAATGCTTCCGTAATTCTTTTTTGAAGTCTTCATTTATGGGAGCGAGAAGAGATTTTTAAACCCTGCTAAATGAAATAAAGAATCCTTTTTTAGTCAGTGGCAACTCGGGTAAACTAGCGCCCCTGCCGCAAAACGCACATCTGATAGAGGCCACTGTGGGTACAACGCTCAACCCGAAACAACGAGAAGCTGTCCGTTATGTTGCCGGGCCTTTGCTGGTGTTGGCTGGCGCGGGTAGTGGTAAAACGAGTGTGATTACGCGCAAAATTGCCTACCTGGTGAACGAATGCGGTTTGAAAGGGCGAAATATTGCTGCCGTGACGTTCACCAATAAAGCAGCTCGTGAGATGAAAGAGCGTGTTGGCAAGCTGATCAGCGGGCCAGATGCTCGCGGCTTAACCGTAAGTACGTTCCACAATCTTGGCTTAAACATCATTCGCACCGAGCATAAAAAACTGGGTTACAAGCCCGGATTCTCCATTTTTGATTCTGAAGACGCCAAAGCCTTGCTTCGTGATTTGATGATCAAAGAAGGAGAGGAGAACAGCGATATCCTGAATGCTGCGCAAATGCAAATCTCGAGTTGGAAAAACGCAATGCTGACTCCTCAGGCAGCCTTGAGTGCAGCAAAAACACCTGAAGATCTGCAAATTGCACAAGTGTATGTGCTCTATAACCGCTATCTTAAAGCTTACAACGCACTTGATTTTGATGATCTGATTTTGCTCCCGGTGACCTTGTTTCAGGACGACCATGAAGTCTTGCGAAAATGGCGTCAGAAGATTCAATACCTGTTAGTCGATGAGTATCAGGACACGAATATCGCCCAGTACGAAATGGTAAAACTGCTGGTTGAGGAGCGGCAAGCGCTGACTGTGGTAGGCGATGACGACCAGTCAATTTATGCGTGGCGAGGTGCGCGTCCCGAGAACCTAGCCAAACTCGAAGAAGACTTTCCAACGCTAAAGCTCGTTAAGCTGGAACAAAATTACCGTTCAACAAGCCTTATTCTAAATTCAGCGAATGTCGTTATCGCCAACAACCCGCACGTGTTTGAAAAACGCTTGTGGAGCGATATGGGCGCCGGTGATCGCATTCGTATCATCCGTTGTCGTAACGAAGATGCCGAGGCCGAGCAGGTAGCGGCGGAGATACTTGATCAAAAACTGAAGCGCAGTGTTTCGTTTAAAGACTTTGCAGTGCTTTATCGGGGCAATCATCAAAGCCGTCTGCTTGAAATAAAACTGCAGGCCTTTCAGGTACCTTATCGCCTGTCTGGCGGCACCTCATTTTTTGCAAAGAATGAAATTAAAGATGCAATGGCTTACTTGCGACTGCTGGTAAACCCGGATGATGATGCAGCGTTCTTGCGCGTGGTGAATGTTCCGCGCAGAGAAATTGGCCCAAGCACCCTCGAGAAGCTGGGGAATTATTCTACCGAGCGAAACATTAGTTTGTTCCAAGCTTGTTCTGAAATAGGATTGGAGCAGGTTCTGAAGGAAAGGCCTTTGGAGAAAGTACGGCGTTTTTGTACTTGGCTGGAGAATACGACGCGGCGCTGTTATGAAGAAGATCCGATACCCGTTATTAAGCAATTATTTACCGACATCGAATACGACCAATGGCTCTACCAGAACGCCAGTACGCCGAAGGCAGCAGAACGAAGAATGGAAAACGTCTGGTATTTGGTCGATTCCATGAAAGCCATGCTCGACGCGGACAAGGGGACGGCTGACGAGATAGGCATAGATGAAGCCATCTCTAAACTCGTTCTTCGCGATATGTTAGAGCAGCAGGAAGAGGAAGATGATAGCGATAAGGTGCACCTGTTGACCTTGCACGCGTCAAAAGGGCTGGAGTTTCCGCATGTGTTTATCATGGGCCTCGAAGAAGAAATCCTACCGCATAGAAACAGCATCGAAGAAGACAACATCGAAGAAGAGCGTCGCTTAATGTATGTCGGTATTACGCGGGCGAAACAGACGTTGGCTTTAACGTATGCTGCAACGCGTAAACAATTTGGCGAAAAAATCGAAACGATCCCCAGTCGGTTTTTAGATGAGCTTCCTGAAGACGATGTGGAGTACGAAGGTGGAGAGGAACAAGATAAAGAGCGCGCCAAGCAAAAGGGTCGTCAAACTTTATCTGCCCTACTGGATGACCTGAAAGACTAGCGTTGTTAAGACAGCGGCTCGTCGGATAGTGAATGCACAAGCTCAGCGGCCGGACCTTCATGACATCCACTGCGATTTGTCCCTGACCACATCGGTAAAAAATCGCCCAGTTGGTTTTGCTCTGAGTATGCCCGAAGTGGCGCAACGGCCGTTGCCGCATAGGGAAAGTCAGGCGCTTTATCAGAGATAAACCCAAGCTCTTTCATTAAACGATTTTCAATCCCCCGCGCTGGCCTGCCTGAAAAGACATTGGTTAAGTGGGTCTCAGCCTTTTGATCACGTAGAGCGCTTCGATAGGCTGCGCTAGTGTTTGCTTCATTGCATAGAAGAAACGCGGTTCCCAGCTGCACGCCAGCAGCGCCCCAATTTAAAGCGTCTTGAATATCCTGTTTGCTGGCAATGCCTCCGGCTGCGATAACCGGTGTTGATAGCGCTGCAGCTATCGCTTTAACCAGGCGTTTTGTTGGTAACTGGGCATCTAACTGTGTGTCGCTGAACATGCCTCGGTGACCACCGGCTTCGATGCCTTGAGCGATGAGCACATCAACACCATGCGCTTCAAGCCAAGTCGCCTCCTCGAGCGTCGTGGCGGACGAAAGTATGATCGTCCCCCAGGATTTTACTCTTTCAACAAGGTGTCTTGCGGGAAGCCCAAAGTGAAAGCTGATCACGGGCGGTTTGAACGGCTCTATTCTGTCTGCCATCTCATCATTAAAGGGCATGCGCAATGCACTTGGCGGGGCAGAAACTGCAAGGCCGACCTCTGCATAATAGGTGGATAGATGGTGCAACCAGCGTGCTTCTTTTTGTTCGTCAACCGGAGGCATGGTGTGACAAAAGAAGTTTAGGTTGTAGGGCTTGTTGGAATGCTGCTTAAAGTAATTGAGCTCTTGTTCAACTTGATCTGGGTTGAGCATTCCGCATGGAATTGAACCGAGCCCGCCGGCTTCAGATACCGCAACGGCTAATTCCCAATTCTGCACGCCTGCCATCGGCGCTTGAATAAGCGGGTACTCAATGTTTAGTCGATCTTCAATCTGCACAATCAAAGGCCTCTGAATAAGAACACGAAATTGGCTTGATTATGACGCAATCACACACTCTGTAAACCGAAAGTGTCATTGCTGAGATCACTAACGGACATGACCTGATATTGTTGCCCATCAATATTTCGCCAGTGAGGGTGGACCGATTCGCGGGCTAGGGCGTGCACACGCTTTTTTTGCTCAGGAGTGGCAGGTTTAGGACTGAGGAGTAAGAAGGCTATAAAAAACGACCTAGATTGGCGCGGGCCATCACGTTGATGCTGTAAAGGCTAATGCGCACCTAGGTCGATCAATGCTTGATTAATTGATTGGTTGTTTAGTGGTTTTTTAAAACCACACGTAAAAGCACTAAGGGATCGGTTTAACGGCAGCATTGTTTAGTCTAGGTCGCCGGCCTCAAGCGCTAGATCTTTCTGGCTTAGATAAAAGTTTGTGCTGAAAAGTGTCCAAATTGAGCTTAGTAAGATCATAATATTTACCTCTATTCATACGATAGGTTACTCAAATTTCTTCCATATAGGTTCCTTTTTGGAACCTAATCGATAATATAGGTTCTAAAATGGAACTTATCAACCTATAATTTAGAAATAGATGCTAGAACGGCTTCGTAAAAGGTGTTTGATGCGTAACAATAAATCGAGAACAGAAACTAAGGGAAAGCAATGCGTTGGGAAGATGTCGACTCACAAATATGTTCTATGGCTCGTGGCTTAGCGATATTCGGCGATCGCTGGACCTTACTTATCATTCGCGATTGCTTCCGCCGGGTTCGGCGCTTTTCAGATTTTCAGAAGTCCCTGGGTATTACCAAGCATCGGCTCTCAGATCGTCTAACGCGATTAGTCGAAGAAGGTATTCTGGTTAAACGGCCTTATGATGCATCGGGCAAACGTTTTGAGTATCGCCTTACTGAGAAAGGGTTAGATCTCTATCCTGTGCTGATGAGTGTTGTTCAGTGGGGCGATAAATGGGTTGCAGATGAAGATGGCGCGCCGGTGGTCTATACCCATAAATCATGCGGAAATTACACCAAGCCACGGTATACCTGCGATTGTTGCGGCGAAGAGATCCAAGCCCGAGACCTAGAGCCGGAAGCCGGTCCCGGTGTTACAAAGAAAATGGAACGGGGAGAAGCCTTAAAATAGTGAATCTGAGAAGCGTTTCGCGACAAGACGGTTTTGATGTCGAATGTTGACCAGCACCTGTGGCGAGATCGCTTTCCTTAACTAGCCGGCTAGCCAATACGTCCCGAAACCAATCGAAATGCTTGCAATAAGCAGTCGAGACCACTCAAAAACTTTGGTACTAAACTGAATCAGCCGCGCTTGAGCGTAACCAAAACCAAGGCCAAAAAGCATCATCATACAAAGCACACCGAGCGAGAACAGCAGCACATAAAGAAATCCCCATGTTCCGTTGGCGACTTCAAGTGTGGGCAATAAAGCCAGAACGGGCGCACTCCCTGCCAGGCCATGTGTTATGCCGACCAATACGGGGCCATGATCGTTCACAGTTTTTGCTGAATGTGACGCATCTGCAAGGTGCGCATGAACGTGTTCGCCATGCGAGTGAATACGCAGTCGAACTTTGTTCTGCCGAAATGACCATAGAATCCAGACCCCAAGCGCGATGAGAATGATGCCTACCAACTTTTCAGCGCTGGCGTGCAACCATTCTGGAAATTGCAGATTAAAAGAGAGTAGTGCCGCCGCCAATGCACATAGAACTCCGCCATGCCCTAAGGCCCATCGAGAGCAGAATGCGAGTGTTTGTCTAGCTCGGGATTGAAAGCCGTTGCGACTGCTCGACATCGTGCTGACGGCCATCACATGGTCGGCGTCGAGCGCGTGAAGTAAACCAAAGGTAAAGCCCATGCCCAACAGGGCGATAAGTTCGAGTTCCATTAGATAATGAGTCCGTTAGGGTAAAGAGTGCTTAGCCCGTTTTTAATGCGAAGATCACGCCAGTTACGAGGATCAAGGCACCAGATGTTGTATTCAATGTTTTTTGTGCCGCTTCCGATACGACGGCATGTCGGGCGCTATAAGCGAGCCATGCATAAAAGCCCATGCTCGTCGCGAGTACCGCGGCGATGATAAAGATCACGATGAATATATCAAGCGCGGTAAGGCTTTGTAAGTCCATGAAATTTGGTAAAAAGCTCACGTAAAAGAAGATGACTTTGGGGTTGGCGAGCGTGACGACAAGACCCACCATGTAACCAAGCTGACGCCGGCCAGTTGCGCTTGCTTGATTGCCGTTTTGCGCCAGATCAATGCTCGTTTCGTTGCTGTGTTTGAGCATTATGAAGCCCATGTAGCACAAATAAGCGGCGCCGCCGTATTGAAGAAACAAAAATGCACCTTGAAGGTGCGTGGCCACCCAGCTTAATCCATAGATGCTGAGCATCAGAAAAAGAATGTCGCCCGTGATGATGCCGCTAATCATCGCGGCGATACGCTTCGGTGTTTCTTGAAGGCCTGCGGAGATTGAGATAAAGACACCAGGGCCCGGTGTCAATGCGAGAACGAACATTGCGATGATCAACGCAAACGAGGACGCCAACGTCACAGCACTTTCTCCTTCCGTTGCCGCAACTTTTTAAAGGGACGACCATCAATCGCAGCAAGGCCGGTAAAGATACACGCCATACCAAAATAGTGAATGGGTTTGAGCTGCTCACCCAGAAACAACCAGCCTAATAAAATTGCTGATATCGGTACTAAAAAGGTTACTAAAGACAGGTTGGTCGCGCCTGAGCTGGAAAGCAGAGAAAAATAACCAATGTAGGCCAATGCCGTGCAGAAAGTGCCGAGTGCCGCGACAGCTAACCATGCGGAACTATTGGCGGTAGATAGCTCTTGGACATGGCCTCCGAAAATACATACCGGCAACAACCAGAGACTTGCCATGCTGACTTGCAGTGTAGCGGTCATCACGGGAGAAACCTGCATTTCACGAAAACGGCGGCCAAACACTCCGGCAAAGGCATAGCAGAGTGCGGCACCCAGTATCGAGAGCTGCGCGGACACGCTCTCACCTAGACCGCTTAGGTATTGTGGCCCAATCATGGCGGCTACGCCGCCGAGTCCGATCAGTACACCAAGGATTTTTAGCGGTGCGATACGCTCGTCACTTAAAAGTGCTCCGGCAACCAATACGGTGAACAATGGTGTCGTGGCGTTGAGAATCGAAGCGAGCCCAGAGCCAATTTCTTGCTGTCCCCAAACAATCAGCGAAAAAGGCATGGCGTTGTTAATCAGTCCCATTAGGATGATCGACCACCAAAATGTGCCGGTTTTAGGGATCGTTATATTTTTGGCGAACACCAAAAACCACAAGCAGGCCGCGGCAATGGTAACGCGTAGCCAAACGACGGTGAGGGGAGAGAACCCGGTTAGCGTGATCTCATTGAAAAAGAAAGAGCCACCCCAGAGAATTGAAAGCCCAATTAGTATTGACCAGTCTTTAGCGCTCATCGCGAGCGAAACGTTTTTCATAACAGGCGCTTACTGTTTGCTGCAGCGAAGCAGTACATATTTGCTGTGCTGAGCCATGTTCTCGCAGTTCCCGAATAGTCGTTTTAATGGTCCGTGGTAGGCTAAATGACGATTGGCAATGACCCATAGCTGACCGTTCGTTTTTAAGTGCGCGTAGGCGTCTTGGAACATGGCCAGCGCAATATCGGTTCCCATTGTTTGTTGCTGATGGAACGGTGGGTTGCAAACGATCAGATCAACGTTTGGGAAGGTATCAGGAATGCCGTTTCCAGCTTCAAGAGTACAGGCGATATCGGACAAGTATTGCTGCGTATTGTGCGTCGTGCTGTCGATCGCCATAAACGATTCATCGCAGAAAAAAGCCTGCTTTGCATCGCAAGCTAGCGCGCTATTGATACCCATAATGCCATTGCCGCATGCCAAATCTATGAGGCTCTCGGCCTTGGGCAATAATTCTAGATTCGCTAGAAAAACGTGCGTGCCCGGATCAACTCTGCCTTCCGCAAACACATTGGCGTGGCAACTTAGCGCCATGCCATAGGCCGTAAATGATCGCGGAAACTTAGTGCTACCCTGCCAAGTAGTCGGATCTGGCGAGCAATGAATGAGCCTTGCTTTTTTCGCGGCAAGAGACTGGCTGCTTGGGCCAATAATATTCTCAAAAAGCACACGCGTATTTTTGCTGAGCGACTTCACCATGCACGAGGCAATCACCGTTGTGTTTTGGTTTATGTTGGCACGCAAGCGATAAAGCTGATCCTCGAGCATAGCGAGCGACTTAGGTACTTTGATCAGTACGAGATCAAAGATGCCCTGTGGATTCTGTGTGCTAGGTAGAATGGCCTCCGGCATCTCGCATTTGTTTTCGTTTATGTTGTTGGAGATTGCGGTCAGCGATAAAAATGAATCGGACTGGACTACGGGTTTGTGCTTGGCAAGCGCGCAGCTCAAAGCACCGAAACTATCATTTAAGATAAGTATGCGGGCATTGGATGACAGCTGCCGCTTAGCCACATCCTCTAACAAAAGTGTGTCTGAGCTTTCCCATGCTTGAAGATTTTGCTGCGCCTTGCTTGATGCAAACAAGGGAAAACGCGAAAGCTCAAAATCGCCAAAAGCACAGTTGTAGTGTGTAAGCATGGGAAGCGTCACTTATTTTAATGCGTCTGTTGCGACCGCACTCATCGAGGCGGGAAACGCAACAATGATGATGCGCTTGATTGCGAGGACGTTATCAACACCCCAAGGGCATTGTTGAATCAGTGTCATCAACAAGCCAACCACAACCAATGAGATAACGTAAATCGCAAACACGCGCTTGAAGTATTCAAGTACGAAGCCTTTTAAGTAGAAACGGTAAAAATGCACATACACAAACAGCGCAATAAAACTAAGTGAAACGAGCGAGAGTATGGCCACATTTAAATTTGGAAGGGTGCTTCCGAGCTGCCACGTTTCTTCCGTAAACGCCATGGGAATCGCCAACAGCGTTGCGCCGACAACGATCTGAATAATGTCCCGAAGAGTGAGCTCTACCATTAACGGTTTTACAATCCGTTGAATCACCTTGCCAGAACTATCGAAAATCGGAATGACCGTATGCAAGTAGCCCGATCGCCCTAAGCGTTTTATTTCTACTTTTTGTTTTGAATCTTGCGGATCTTCATACATGAAGAGGCGTCCTCTTTAGTCGCCAATATTGATATTGAGAGAGCTTAGTAATTCATAGTACGCCGCGATCGTTAGCAAGCCTAAACCGACAGTCGCCAGTACTCGATACTTGAAGCCGTTCTTGTGGTGTTTTTCGCGATTATGGTGGTGAGTAACATCCATCATTTCATCGCCAAAGTAAATGGATAAAAACGTACCCAATGCGCTAATAATGAGAATGCTCCAATAAGGCCAAGGCTCAACGAGGATCTGGTGCAAGACTTTCGTAATGATCGATAGTTCGTAAGTATCTGCGTGTGCGGAAAGCATATAAACGTTGATCGCAATCGCTATAAACCAAACGACCAATTGCGTGATCGCCATTTTAATACCGAACAGCAAACGCACAGGAAATGCCAGAAGAAAACCGCCATCCGCGATGGGTGTACATAAAACGAAAAAGCTCCAAGATAGAACGGCCAAGCCAAACCCGGTTGCCGCATCATATTTGTAGGCCATAAATCCAAAGTAGGCGACGACGATACCAAACAGTGCTGCAAACTTTACTAGGGTTTCGAGGTGAGTCGGGTGGCTGTAGTGGAAGGCCGCAGATTTCTCACTGGTTCGCAAAGACGATAACTTCATAAGCACCTAAAGCAGTAAGTTGACGGCCAACGCGATCATGACGATACCGATAATGAAGTCGAGCATGCGCCATGCACTTGGTTTTTCAAATATAGGACGCAGTATGCGGGCACCGTAGCCGAGTGAAAAGAAAAATGCGAAGGATGCACACACCGCGCCGATACCAAAAAGATGTTGCTGCTCTCCATATTGAACAGAAATCGCGCCAAGGAGAAAAACAGTATCCAGATAAACGTGTGGGTTTAGCCAGGTAAACGCAAGACAGGTTAGGGCGATCTTATACGCGTGTGATGTAGACGCTCCTTCTGCAACCAGAGCGTGCTCTGCTTGCCAAGCCGAATAGAAACTCTTAAGGCCATATAAGATTAAAAAAGCCGCTCCGCCGAAGCGCGCGACAAGCTCAATCTCAGGATATGCCTGAACAATGGCGCCAAACCCCAGCACGCCGGCAGTGATCAAAAGCGCATCTGAGACCGCGCAAATCAAGCTAGTAAGAAATACATGCTCTTGTTTCAAACCTTGTTTCAAGACAAAAGCATTTTGAGCTCCTATTGCGAGAATGAGAGAAAAGCCGAGAGAAAAGCCTGCCAAGAGCGCGCTCATGAGATGCCTTTTTTAACGTTATCGAGCAAGTAGAGACCCCCCGATGAGAATTGGTGTGAGAATGCCCGCCGCGACGTTGGCCGCCAAATACTTTGGGTGCTCGCCAATTTTCGCTGTGTGCCTTACTGCGCCGTGCAAAGCGAACAAAGAGAGACATAACGGTAGTAGCGCCATTAAACCTAGAGTTGGCAGGTATCCGATGGCAACGCATAAAGCGATCAAAGAGTACGCCACTAAGGTGAATAGCGCATAAACCACATTACTGCTTTTTAGTCCAAACACTATCGGGAAGGTTTTTCTCCCAGATGCTTGGTCAGCTTGTAAGTCGGGGTATTGGTTCAGCAGCAGTATGTTGTTTACCAGACAAAAAGGAACCAACGACAATAGCCATGTTAGCGTCTGATTTGAGCCATTCAGAACGGTATTCGTGCCAACTACCATGAGTACTCCAAAGCCAAGTCCTGGAGCGATAAGGCAGAGTAACGGCAGACGATTAAGCCATTGTGTGTAAGTCGCAACCAACACCATTCCTGCGAGGCCAATCGGCAGAATTTCAGGACCATGGCTTGTTAAAAAATAGCCGCCGATAACGCTCGTCAGAGTGAGAGTCATGAGCCCTGTGATGAGAACGAAACCCGCTGCTTCAGGATAGTCTGGCAACGCACCACTTCCGCCGCTAAAAGGTGTTTTGTTTGTGTTTAGATCCAAACCGCTTTTAAAGTCAAAGTATTCATTGAGCGTGTTCACGCTGATATGTGCCGCCATTGCACCAATAAGAACGAGCGCAAAGTCCACATTCGAGAAAACAGCCTGTTCCGCGAACGCGATACTCGCACCTAAAAAAACACAGGCAGGAGTGAGGATTAAAAAAGGTGGCCGTGTTGCTTGAAGTACAGCAGTGCGGTTCATGCTTATTGCTCGCTTGTCGCTTAGGGACAGTTAATTGGATGATGCTTGCAGATTAAAACGAGTGGCTAATGCGACATTAAGAATTAATCTGCGAGATAAGTTCTCGACTGTCAATGGTGTGTTTTAGCATACCGATGGTAGGTAAGTGCCATAACGAAGCAGATCATTGCAGGTAAAAACAACGCCATAAACTGAAGCTGCTTGAATATCAGTGTGCCCGCTGTGCCGCCGAGTATGAAACCAGCAATAATAAACAAGAAGAGTTTGGCTTTGCGCTTGTCGAGGGATTCGCCTCGGGCAAGTGCACCAAGCATAATGCCTAGGTCGGTAAAAATGCCCGTTACATGCGTGGTACGAACGATCGCACCGCTGTAGGTTGTTGCCAGAGCGTTTTGTAAGCCACATGCAGCTGAGGCAAAAAAATGCCCGTAGAACGAACCTGAGGTCAAAAACCACAAGGCGAGCAAAAGTAGCAATGCTTCAATGATAAGCGCAGTGTCATAGTGCCTGCCGAGTTCTAAGTTCGCCCCGTGCAACAGAAAGCCAGCAATAGATGACCCAACTAGAAACGCCACA
>NZ_LWFT01000156.1:0-1139 GCF_001635105.1 Oleiphilus sp. HI0079 | reverse complement strand
CTTGTTCGTTTATCTTGCGATCATTAAGTGTCTTTATGTCACTTTTATATAAAGTGGCATTAGGACACTTATTTGTCAAGAAAAATGTCTTTATGNCACTAATGCTTTTTACATGCCCTTTGATTTAGACTGTTTAGATCCATTGTTATCTATTGATGTCATTTAAAGATGAGCGAGCGCAATTTCCTCAAAAACTACGATGCGAAAGCGTTTGATGTCACTCTAGTGACTGTCGATAGCGTCTTATTCACCTGCCATGAAGACACTCTAAAGGTGTTACTCGTTGAAAGACCCAACTACCCACAAAAGGGCAAGTGGGGTTTGCCTGGTGGATTTATTGATCAGAAGAAGGACCTCTCGCTTGAAGATGCGGCAATCCGAAAGCTCAAGGAAAAAACATCTGTAGAGCCGCCCTACATTGAGCAACTGTTGAGTGTGGGAGGGGCAAAACGCGACCCGCGGGGTTGGTCAGTTTCTGTTTGTTTTTCTGCGCTCATCGCTCATCAAGCGTGCGAAGCACACATTGATACCGTATCCGATGTACGTTGGACCTCGGTAAAAGAACTCGACACACTCAAGATCGCTTTTGACCATCGATTTATTATCGAAGAAGCATTGCACCGCCTCAGACAAAAGGCGCTCTATTCGATTGTCCCGGCTTACGCTCTGCCAAGCGAATTTACGCTTCCCGAGCTTCAACGCGTTCATGAGATCATTCTAGGCAAAGAGCTTCAGAAAAAATCATTTCGCAGGCGGATTGAAAACGCCAACCTATTAGAAGAAACCGGCAACAAACGTTCGAGCAGTAAGCGGGCAGCTATTTTGTACAAAATGAAAGAAGACACCAAAGGGTTTACCTTTGGGACAAACCTGGAACGATAATCGTCTTTAGGTAGTGAGCGACATGTTCAAACAGCCTTCTCAGAAAAGCAGCAAGATGCACTGGCAAATAACCATACCTATCTTAAGGTCAAGCTTGACCTTTCCCCTTGATTAGTACCACTCCATCAATGAGAAATTCCATATTATGCAACCTTCTTCGCGAAGGCTACCGGTGTTAAATAATTAAGCGAGCTATGTGGCCGTTCATGATTGTAGTGCTGCTGCCACAGATCAATTTCATATCGTGCTTCTTGTAA
>NZ_LWFT01000155.1:0-689 GCF_001635105.1 Oleiphilus sp. HI0079 | reverse complement strand
GGTGATCAGCGAGCTTAAAGCCAAGCTTGGTGATACAGAGCTGTTGGTGATTACCGTTCCTGAGCACGAAGTGCCTCTGCATGATGCGGTTTCAAGTTATCTCTTTAATAGCCAGTTGGTGACTACCAGCGAAGGTGAAATGATGCTCGTTGTGCCTTCGGAATGTGATGATACGCCGTCTGTGCAGCGCTTCCTCAAGAAGCTTGTGGCAGGCGATAATCCGATTCGAGAAGTGATGAGTTTTGACCTCAAGCAAAGTATGAAGAATGGCGGTGGTCCTGCCTGTCTGAGATTACGTGTTGCACTAACGGAAGATGAGTTAGCTGCGGTCCACCCAGGGGTTCTAATGACGGATAATCTCTATGGTATCTTGTCGGCGTGGGTCGAGCGCCACTACAGAGATCAGATTTCGCAATCAGATTTGGCCGATCCGAGANTGATTGCTGAGTCGATGACTGCACTTGATGAATTGACGCAATTACTGGGTTTACCTGCGATTTACGCGTTTCAGCATTAGTCCCGCGCGTTGACCAATGGGCACCTTATTATTGGGGAAAATAAGAAACTCACGCTCATTTTGAACGGTATACTCTGAGCAAGGCGAACGTGAGACCATCTCGCCTTGTTCGAATTCTTTAAAATTGGCCGCGTCCTCAGACACAAGTAGCTCAAATGCGGCATCATCCTTG
>NZ_LWFT01000154.1:0-611 GCF_001635105.1 Oleiphilus sp. HI0079 | reverse complement strand
GCAGAGGATGGCGATGTGCTGCAACCAGGGTGTGCCTATCTGGCGCCTGGTGGCAAGCAAATGCTCGTAGGGAATCGAGGTGGTAGAGCGTCAATTTCTATCTTGGACGGGGATGAGCGTCTTACTTACAAACCATCCGTGGATCTTACATTTGGTTCCGTTTCTAAGAGTTTTCCTGGCAAGGTGCTTAGTATTGTCTTAACCGGGATGGGCGCAGATGGAAAAGAAGGTTGTCGGCTTATGAAGTCTAGCGGATCGACTGTTTGGACACAGACCGAGGCAACATGCGTTGTCTATGGTATGCCAATGGCGGTTGATAAGGCGGGCTATAGTGATAAGAGCTTGGACATAAATGATGTTGCCGAGCAATTGGTAAATAGGTTGACCTAATGGATTACCTCAGCATTGTCGGGTTGCTACTTGGCTTCTTGGCAATTTTTGGTGGCAACGCAATAGAAGGCGGGACAATAGAGACGCTCGTCAACGGTCCAGCGGCGCTAATCGTCATCGGCGGCACGCTAGCTGCAACTTGCCTTCAAACACCATTCAACGTTTTCAAGCGAAGTCTCGCCGCATTGCGGTGGGTGTTTTTTCCTCCTCATGTTTCGATA
>NZ_LWFT01000153.1:0-424 GCF_001635105.1 Oleiphilus sp. HI0079 | reverse complement strand
CTCGGCTTCTTTCTTCTTCTCGGCTTCTTTCTTCTTCTCCGCCTCTTTCTTCTTCTCAGCCTCTTTCTTCTTCTCCGCTTCTTTCTTCTTCTCGGCTTCTTTCTTCTTCTCCGCTTCTTTCTTCTTCTCAGCTTCTTTCTTCTTCTCAGCGCCTTTCTTCTTCTCTTCTTGTTTCTTTTTATCCGCCTTCTTTTCTTCAGGTTTTAGTTGGACAGTAACAGTCTGGTCTTTCGCTGGTTCTTCGGCGAGATCAACTGGGTTATACAACAGATAGGTAGCAACAGAAGTGTGAAGGAGCAAGCTCCCCACAAAGGTAAGAATGTATCTTTTTCGATAGGCTCTTGGCAGCATGTACTTCTAGCGTCGACTAAGTGTTATTCTTTAAATTAGTAATGTTGCAGCGCAGATTGAACCGTTCGCTGCA
>NZ_LWFT01000152.1:0-760 GCF_001635105.1 Oleiphilus sp. HI0079 | reverse complement strand
ACTGATCGTAGCGACGGGTGCGAAGTGGAGAGAGCTAAACGTACCTGGTGAGAAAGAAAACATTGGTAACGGTGTCGCTTACTGCCCACACTGTGATGGCCCGTTCTTTAAAGGTAAGGATGTTGCCGTGATTGGTGGTGGTAACTCAGGTATTGAAGCGGCGCTGGATCTTGCCGGTATTGTTAAAAGCGTTACCGTTCTTGAGTTTGGCGATACGCTGCGGGCGGATCAGGTGCTGATTAATCAAGCAGAGAAGCGCGATAACATCAGCATTATCAAGAGTGCCGCGACTCAGGAAGTGACGGCCGCAGACGGCAAAGTGAACGGCTTGAAGTATCTTGATCGCACCAGCGATGAGGTGAAAAACGTCGCGCTGGACGGTATCTTTGTTCAGATCGGACTTGTGCCAAACAGTGCCTTTGTCAAGGATGTGATCGAGACAAGCCAATATGGCGAGATTATCATTGATGAGAAGTGCCATACCTCAAGTAAAGGCATTTATGCCGCGGGTGATGTGAGCACCGTTCCTTACAAGCAGATCGTGATTGCGATGGGTGAAGGTTCGAAAGCCTCTCTTAGCGCCTTTGAATATTTGTTGGCTAATTCTGAGCGCCTTGAAGCGCTTTATGCCGAGCAGAATGCGTCTGAGGAAAGTGTTGCTGCGTAGTCTAGTCGGAGCTTTTACAAGGTCTGCCGTCCGCTGAGGGGGCAGACCTTATTTTTAGGCTTTCCTGATTTTTGGATCGTTCTACTTAGACTT
>NZ_LWFT01000151.1:0-796 GCF_001635105.1 Oleiphilus sp. HI0079 | reverse complement strand
TCTGACCGCTTTGCCAAGCGCGTAACAGAGCGGGGTCGTTCTGCCAGGTAAATGCATCGAACTTCGGGTTAAAGTTGTCTTTGGTGATTTGCGGAAAATGGAAGAGCAAGTAGTGACTGTACTCCCGCCATCCCAGCTCACTCAAGTAGGTATCCAAGTGTTCGTCTTCGATATCCATCTCGAAGGCGTGTTTGGCTGCATACCAAACCTGATTGGGCGACAACTCACCAAAATGTAAAGACGGGCTTAGTTGAGATGTACCGACAACGGCTGGAAAGTTTCGCTTTGACCGATAATGAAACGCGGCGTTTTCGAGGTAGAGCTCAAGACGCTTGGCTGCGCCCTCTTCTCCCGGTTGCCACAGCGCATCGATCTCTTTGTACCATTCGATACTCGGCATTAAACCCAACTCGTCCACGCTCAGACTTTCTAGGTTCCGAGAATTAGCCTCCTGCGTAGAGATCGCAGTGAGATCCGCGCGGCCAAAAGGGACTCTCGGTTCTTTTGCTTTCAGGCAGCCCTTCCGATAATAAGGCGTGAATACCTTATAGGGCGTACCTTGCTGATTGAGAATATCCCAAGGCTCCCAAAGCAAGTTAGCTTGGAAGCTTTTCGCATCCACTCCCTTGTCTCTCAACGCGCTCTTTATCAATGCGTCTCGTTCGGTTTGCCACGGCTCGTAACAACGATTCCAATAAACCGCTCTGGCATTCGTTTCGGTGAGTAAGTCCTGAAGCACATCGGCCGCTTTCCCTTTGCGCAGAATAAGCTTGCCATCGAGAGACTTGTTTAGCGC
>NZ_LWFT01000150.1:0-665 GCF_001635105.1 Oleiphilus sp. HI0079 | reverse complement strand
CGAACACTAGGATCCTGATCAATGGCGGCTTTAATGTCATCGTCTTCAATAAGTAGGACAAGTCCTTTTATTTCGCTACTGACGGACTTCCACTCATCTGGCTGCCACTTTGGCGCGTTGAGCTCGATCAGTAGGTTGCGATGCGTCACCAGTTCTTTGAGATTTCGATCTACTTTTTCTCTGGTCGCTTGTGCCTTCTCTAACAGCTTTCTAGACGCAATAAGAGCTCTAACAGGCGAAATTGTGCTTTCGTGTAAGCTATTCAGGGCTGTTTCGGCGTCTTCCAAAGCGTCCAGCGCTGATGCGTAGAAGCTCGGCGAGTAAAATTCTAGGCCTAAATTTTCAGGTCGGCTAAAAAGTGCTGCTGTTCGCTCATAGAGCTGTTCCGGCGAGGAAGTTTCGGCTTCTTCAGGCGGTTCTATGTGGTCATACTTGGGTTTATCGGTGTTGGCGCATCCAGATAATGCAAGTAATAGGGTGCTGATAAGTAGTGTTGGCAAGGCTCGCATAGTAAGCAATTGTTCTTCTTTGGTTCGTTGTTAATGAGGGTCACGCTTAGGCTAAGTTTATCCTGCTTTCACACTTCAAAAAAATGGTTCATTGGCAGATTACGTAAAGGTGGCTTCGAATTGTGTTCAATAAAGCCCTTTGATGAGCGAAGCAAT
>NZ_LWFT01000149.1:0-526 GCF_001635105.1 Oleiphilus sp. HI0079 | reverse complement strand
GGAAGGAAGGTTATGGAGATACGCATGGTAGAGCGCCGCAACGACAAGACACGCGAGAACAGCACGCGATATAGTGTTGATTTGAACCGACGCGTTGCTACATTACGCAAAGTGCGGACGGGCACTGAGGTGGGGGTGCGTGCATCGCCGGAGGAATTCGATTTTCATCTTCATACGGTCATCTATCGTTTGCTTGAAGCGGATGGCGAGAGCGATTACAGCGGCCCTTTCATGATCGATGCAGAGGGCATAGTGCGTGTTGCTGGTGTACTCGATGAGAGCCGCGACTACGCCTTTATTATTGAGGCCTTATCTTCTGATGGTGAAAGCGTTCAAAGTGACGTTCAAACGCTTAGCATCGGCGATATTCTAGATACAAAGCATTAGTAGTTCGGCATTCGCCGATTCTTTTGAAATTCGTTCTTTCTTTTCCGGTATTTCTCAAAGACAGACTCTTGTTTTTCTCGTTTTTCTCGTCACTCTCGTCGCCGTATTTTCAGTGTTTGAGGTCGGAGCAGGAGCGCGT
>NZ_LWFT01000148.1:0-816 GCF_001635105.1 Oleiphilus sp. HI0079 | reverse complement strand
CGACTTTGCTGCGTGTTTTGCAGGAAAGGTGCAAACATTACGGAGTCCGGTGGAGCTGCTGGTTATGTTGTCTTTGATTGAACAAACCTCGATAAACCAAGCACGATTAGCAAGCTTGATAAAATACCAAGGCCCGCCCCGGTATATACAGTTAACAGCACCAATGTTTCAACTACGTAACTAGCTGAGAAACCTTGGCCAGCCATTGGCAATGCTTTACTTGCCCCAAATACTGCTGACAGCGTAATAGAAAACCAAACTAAATACATGCTTAATAAACCTGACCAATAGGCTATTTTTAACCATTTATCTTTAAGAGAAAGTAACTCAAAGACGACACCAAATATCATAAGCGCCATGCCACTTTGAACCGCAGCCAAGTGAGCAGACAAAGCCATACGCGGATTTAGGAAATAAGGAATTAGACCACCTTGAATAAGGCCAATTAGAAAAAGTGTAGCCCCCCAGAATATGAGTTTGCCTCCAAGAGGCCCAATTTTAATCGTCAATTTTTGATTCCTTTCTGCTTATTCTGTTTAAAAGAGCAATTGATTATATCCTTCTAGCTAATAAATTCGATTACCCGAGAAGTAATAAAAAACATAACGCCTAGCTAAACGGCAAAATTTGATGGCAGCTTTTTTGCGTGTTTTTGCAAAAAGGATGACAGCATATTTTGTCCATTTGAGCTTCTTGTTAGGTGATTGATTGCCCTAGGTTTTTCTTTAGAATGGGGTGTTTTGGTCGCCACTCTTTTTCTCTTTATTGAAAAGAACCTTGAACTTCAATTCACCGATTATTTTTAATTCTACCATC
>NZ_LWFT01000147.1:0-1014 GCF_001635105.1 Oleiphilus sp. HI0079 | reverse complement strand
GCGATTAGAGGCTGCAAATTGCAGGTCTTTGTTAGCACAAGATATCGACCCTAAGGCTCACCGAGAAGAGCAGAAAAGGGAGAATCTAAAAGAACGAAAGAATACCTTAGCTGTTGTGGCTAATGAGCTAATTGAATCCAAGCGCTTGAAAGTCAAAAAAGAAACCGCTGACACGATGCAGTTGCGTTTTGACAAACATCTCTTGGCAAAGCTTGGTGATATACCTTTAAGTAAAATTGATGTCAGAGATGTTGAGCTAACTCTTAGACCTCTGGTGAATGAAGGCAAACTGGAGACGGTCAAACGTCTAAGTACTTTTATCAACGAAGTAATGCGCTATGCATTTATTCGTAGAATCATTCCATTTAACCATCTGGCCGACATTTCCAAGTTATTCCCAAGCCCTAATGTGCGGCATTCGCCGACGATACCCTGCAAGGAATTGCCAGATTTTCTAGAAACACTTTCGAACGCCAACATCAGGCCACTAACCCGTCTGTTAATACTATGGCAATTACATACCATGACTCGCCCAAAAGAAGCCGCAACAGCACGTTGGGATGAGATTGACATAGAGAGCCGTGAGTGGGTAATTCCGGCAGAAAAAATGAAAATGAAGAAAGAGCATACAGTTTATCTGAGTGATGAGGTAATCGCTCTGTTACGAGAAATCAAAGACCTAAACACTAATCGTGAATATCTCTTTCCGGGCTATAGAAACCCTAGAACCCATGTGAACAGCGAAGCCGCGAACACCGCGTTAAAACGTATGGGCTACAAAGATCGAATGGTGGCTCATGGGATGCGAGCATTGTCCAGTACAACGTTGTATGAGAGTGGAAAATTTCGATCAGAAGTTATCGAGCAATCGTTAGCACACGCAGAAAATAATGAGGTTAAGGCAGCCTACAACAGAGCGAAGTATGAGGTCGAAAGAAGGGAGTTAATGGCATGGTGGGGAAAACATATTCAGTCTGCATCTCTGGGGGATATGGCTGTTGTTTCACTTGATGA
>NZ_LWFT01000146.1:0-17831 GCF_001635105.1 Oleiphilus sp. HI0079 | reverse complement strand
GCGCCCAACTTGATGATGCACCAATCGTACATTAAGCCATCGTCTGAGGAACCGTCAGGAAGAAAACGACGACGACGCGATTCCCAGCCATCCATCCACTTGCCGCGATCGGTAAACTTGTCGTCGATAAATACGCCTCGGCCCGGCTTTAACAGGTTTTCCATTTCAGCGAAAAAGTCGTTACTGCAAGACAGCGTTTGCCCGCCAAGGCGACGCGCTGCAAGATCGGTGTAACGTAATTCGAAACGGTTCATTTGCGTATGTGGAAGCATGCTCGTTGTTTCTCTCTGTTCTTGCGCGTTAATTGGTTTGTTCTATGTTGAGTCGATAGCCCTGTTCTTGACTATCGATTTCGCCACCGAGTTCTTGCTTGATGTCTTTCCATGCAAGGCCGCGACGGGTTTCAGTGTGTTTGTCGCTGTTTTGTAGAGCGATCAGCTCGCCTGCGATGGATACGGCGACTTCCATGGGTAGTTTGCCCGGTATTTCAGAAAGCCCCACAGGCGATTTGATGCTGTTGATTTGCTCTTCGCTATAACCGCGATGTGCAAGGCGTTTTACAAAACGCTCGGCCTTGGTGTCGGACCCAATCAGGCCAATATGCCTGAGTTTTCCGTGCTCAAGGGCCGCCATACAAAGCTCAAAATCGAGCGCGTGGTTGTGGGTGAGAATTAGAATGTCGGAGCCAGCGGGCAAGTGTTCTATCTCGTATTGTGGCCCGTCACTGACCAGCTTTGTGATATTTGCGGGTAATTCGTCGGGGAAGAGATCTTCACGAGGGTCAATCCAGGTGACGCGGCAAGGCAGTGCGCCAAGGATCTTTACCAACTCTTTGGCAACGTGGCCCGCACCAAATAATCCAATATGAAAGCGACACGCAGCAAAGGTTTCGATCAGTACCGTCGCACTGCCACCGCAGCATTGTCCTAATGAGGCGCCAAGCGGGAAGTGATGAATTTCTTGGCTCTCATTGTTCGCCACAAGCAGTTCACGTGCTTTGTTGGTGACAACAAATTCAAGGTGGCCACCTCCAATGGTGTCGTAGGTGTTTTCGTTGGTCACGACCATCTTTGAGCTGTTGTCGCGTGGTGTCGAGCCGGTACAACCTAAAACGGTCGCCAGTGCATAGGCGCTGCCAGTATCCTGACAGCGTTTTACTGCATCAAACCAAGTGTGTGAACGCATCATTTTCGAGCCTCGCTTACGCGTTGTTTGCTAAATGCTTGCGGGTTTCGTTAACCGCGTTGAGAACGCACTCGGGGGTTGCCGGCGCATTCATTGGTGGGCTGAATGTATAATTCGCCATACTGGATACTGCATCACGCAATGCAGACCATGCTGAAATGCCCAGCATAAAGGGCGGCTCACCCACGGCTTTGGAGCGGTAAATGGTTTCTTCCTTGTTTGGCAATTTTTCCATCAGCTTCACTCGAAAGTCGATTGGCGTATCACCCACCGCAGGGATTTTGTAAGTCGCCGGGCCATTAGAGAGTAGGCGGCCGTTATCGCTCCAAACCAGATCTTCGGTGGTTAGCCAGCCCATGCCTTGAATATAGGCACCTTCGATCTGGCCGATGTCGATTGCCGGATTGAGCGAGCGACCAACGTCTTGCAGGATATCGACACGCGTTACCTTGTATTCGCCGGTAAGCGTATCCACTAATACTTCAGAAACCGATGCGCCATTTGCGTAGTAGTAAAATGGACGGCCCTTGCCGGTGTTGCGATCGTAATGGATCTTCGGTGTTTGGTAGTGACCGCTTGAGAATAGTGGTACACGTGCCATGTAGGCGTTTTGTACAAACTCAGGGAAAGGCGTCCATATTTCTTCGCCAGATCGGTCAACGCTCACAACATGGTTGTTCTCAAAGCGTATTTTATCTTCTGTAGTGCTGTGCAGCTCGGCTGCATATTTGACGAGGCCCGCTTTAATACGTTTACAGGCATCCTGAGCGGCCATGCCATTCAGGTCAGACCCTGAAGAAGCCGCGGTAGGTGAAGTGTTTGAGACTTTGTCCGTTCGTGTCGCGGTGACCATAATCGTATCAAGATCTACCTGAAACTCTTCAGCAACAACCTGCGCGACTTTGATATAGAGACCCTGGCCCATTTCTGTTCCACCGTGGTTTACCTGAATGCTGCCATCGGTGTAGATGTGCACGAGCGCACCAGCCTGGTTCAGGAACTGCACAGTAAACGAGATACCAAACTTAACCGGTGTTAACGCCAAACCTTTTTTGAGGAAGGCGCTTGTGGCGTTGAATGCCTTGATTTCGTCACGGCGCTTCCAGTACTCGGAGCTTTCTTCCAGTTGTGAAATCAGCTCAGGTAGCACTTCCTGCTCAACAGTCTGGCCGTAATGGGTTTCGTTACGCGGATCAATGCTGCCGTCTTCAAGGCGCATAGATGCATGTTGGATGCCGTAGAGGTTGCGCTTGCGGATGGTGAGTGGATCTTCACCCATGCGGCGAGCGATATCGTCCATCATCAGTTCGGCGGTGATCACACCTTGAGGGCCGCCAAAACCTCGATACGCCGTTGCAGAAACCGTGTGTGTCTTGCAGCGATAGCCGGTGACGGTTGCGTTGTTGAGATAATAGGCGTTGTCGCTGTGGAACATCGCGCGATCAACGATCGCATCGGATAGATCTGGCGAGTTACCGCATTTACCCGCTACGTTTATGATGGCACCTTGAATCACGCCGTCATCGTTCACCCCGACGGTGTAGTTATTCTGAAAAGCGTGGCGCTTACCCGTCATCACCATGTCGTCATATCGGCTCATACGGTACTTAACCGGACGACCTGTGTGATGCGCCAAAATAGAGGCAATACATGCGAGCGGCGCGGCTTGTGTCTCTTTACCGCCAAAACCACCACCCATGCGGCGGACTTCGACATTGACCTTGTTGATGCTGATATCAAGCACTTCGGCAACCAGCTTTTGCACTTCCGTTGGATGTTGGCTTGAGGTGTAGACGTTCATGCCGCCGTCTTCCGATGGGGCAACGGTTGATATCTGGCCTTCAAGATAGAAATGCTCTTGTCCCTTGATGTAAAGGTCGCCAGAGATCGTGTGTGGTGCTTCTTTCAATGCTTTGTCGGCATCACCACGCTTATGTTGGTGCGTAGGGCGCACGAAGAACTGGTCTTTCATCGCCTTGTCGACGGTGAGCGTCGGTTCTAGCTCTTTGTATTGAATTTGCGCCAATGCTATGGCGGCTTTGGCCTGTTCGTGTGTTTCGGCGGCGACCGCAAAAATCGGCTGGCCGATGTATTCGCACTCGCTTTCAGCCAAGACGGGATCGCCAGGAAATACGGGCCCGATATCGGTGTGGCCCGGAACGTCTTTCACAGTAATGACTTTGACGACCCCGGGGGCTTTTTCAACCGCACTTAAGTTCATCGATTTAATAAACGCATGCGCGTATTGGCTTCCGCCCACGGCAACATGCAAGGTACCCGGAAGCTCTGGCATATCATCAACATACACGGCTTTGCCTGCAACGTGCTTGATGGCGCTCTCGTGCTTCATACTCTCGCCGGTTTTACCTTTGGCTGGTCGTATGCGCTTGTTGTCTTCTACGTCAATCAGCTTACGCATTATTTGCCTCCTGCACGCTTACGACGTCATTGCTTTGCAGTTGCGTGGTCAATACGGATTCAACACGGCTAATACTGTCAGGATTGAGAATTTCGAGCGCTGTTTTTTCAAGCAAGCCTTGGGTGACTTGAATGCGATAGCTAGCGCTAGCACGCACATCGCTAAACGGTTGGAAGTCTTCAGAGACTTTTTCTCCGGCCTTGCGGAAGGTCTCGACGGTCATGGGTTGATTGATCAGAGCTGATTCGATGGCCGAGCCCGATTTGGGTATTGCAGCCATACCACCAAAGCCAGTGCGAACCGCCGTGATTTTTCCACCTTGTACCTTTAGCTTGATCGCCATGAGTACGGCCGAAATGTCGTCTTCAAGCCGTTTGGAAATCTTGTATACCTTTAAATATTCGCAGGCTTCTCGGCGGGGGATACGAATCGCACGAATGTATTCGCCTTTTTGAAGAAGCGTCTTTTTGTAATCAAGATAAAAGCTATCCAGCGCGATCCATCGATTGCCCGCGGCACTGGCTATTTCTATGTCTGCATTTAGGGCGATGAGCACAGGAGGCGTGTCACCAATGGGAGAGGCGTTCGCAATGTTGCCGCCCATGGTCCCGCTGTTTCGTACCTGTCGGGCTGCAAAGCGCTCAAGCAGTTGTGCAAATTCTGGAAAATGAGCACGGAGGGCTTGTTCGCTGTCAGTGAGTGTCGCTGCGCCACCGATAGTGAGGTATTTCTCGTCTTCACTGATCGCTTTTAGGCTGGTGACCTGATTGATCGCAACTAATTTTTCAATGCGGCGATTCATCTGGGTCACTTCGAGCGCAAGATCCGTCGCGCCCGCAACCATTCGAGCATCGGGATGCTGCTTTAAAATCGCTTTCAGTTCGTCTTCGCTGCGAACACTCCATGCCTGTCCTTCTGCGCTTTGAGTGACGGCGTTTGTGTTTGATGGTCTGGCTTCACTGGGCGACCAAATCTCCGCTTTTATCTTGCCCGGATAAGACTTCATGCTTTGCGCAGCTTCGATAATGGGTTTGTAGCCCGTGCAGCGGCAAAGGTTACCTGAAAGCGCATCGTAGATTTCATGCAAGGTGAAGGTTTTATCTGTTGGAGTGTTCTCAAAGAGCGCGGTAAGCGACATGACGATGCCTGGTGTGCAAAAGCCGCATTGCGAGCCATGCTTGTCGACCATCGCCTGTTGGGCGGGGTGGAGTGTATCGCCATTTGCTATGGCTTCGACCGTGATTAGGCTTTTGCCATCGATCTGCGCGAGAAAAGTAATGCAGGAATTAATCGCTTTGTAGCGCCATTCTCCGTTTTCCATTTCGCCGGCAAGTACCGAGCAAGCACCACAGTCACCAGAGCCGCAGCCTTCTTTTGTGCCAGTAAGGGTTTGGCGCGTGCGTAAGTAGCGAAGCACGGTCATATCCGGCTGGATACTTGATTCACTGACCTGCTGACCATTTAAGAAAAACGTAATCACGGCGTTTCCTCTGCTCTTGAGTATGTCGTTGTTCGCGCCCGGTGCAACCTTTCAATACCTGGATTTGCCACCGCTTATGTTTTAGTCGCGATGTATGATTCCGCAAATAAGCAAGGCTTATAATCTGGTCGCACCGACCCGCTGATGTGCTGGAATGATTCTATAATAAAAACTTGACCAGTTGGTAAGGTAAATTTGTAAAAAGTGACTTAGCACTAATTAAGCTGATGAATTTACTGCATTCTTTTAGCCTAATTTTGGCTTGTAATTCGATTGTCACAAATCAAATTATGACTAGTTGGTCAATTTTCTGTTGTGGTGGTTGTTATAAGCTATAAGGCTGTTATAGCTTTTTGCTTCGTTGCTTTTGAGGTTAATGCGGTTATATTTCTGACCGGTTAGGCAATACTATTGTTTTTATAGAAAAGTTTTTCTTCGCTGAGTTTTTGGCAAGCGCTTTGCTTAGTAGCGCGAGACAAAATGAAAGTTTAGCAAAAGACTATCCTGACGGTCAGGTAAATAAATGAAGCGTATAGAACTAAAAGGCATCACGAAGCGTTATCCGGGCACAGTCGCGAATCGATCTGTAGCATTGTCGGTTGAGCAGGGTGAGATCCACGCTCTGCTTGGTGAGAACGGCGCTGGCAAGAGTACTTTGATGAAAATCATCTACGGCGTTGTAAAGCCGGATGAGGGCACGATGACCTGGGAAGGCAAGCAGGTTACGGTTAAAGGTGCAGCTCACGCACGCTCGATGGGCATAGGGATGGTGTTCCAACACTTCTCTCTATTTGAGACCTTAACTGTTGCAGAGAATATCGCACTCAGCCTTCCGAAGCATGAAGTTGGTGCGATGAGCGCACTAAAAGAGCGCATAATTGAGGTGTCAGAGCGTTACGGTATGAAGCTCGACCCGAATCGTTATGTGCATACGCTTTCGATAGGAGAGCAGCAGCGCGTCGAGATTGTTCGTTGCCTATTGCAGGATGTAAAGCTGTTGATTCTCGATGAGCCCACTTCAGTGCTGACACCCCAAGAAGTCGACACGCTATTTCTGACGTTGCGCCAATTGTCTGAAGAAGGTTGCAGCATACTCTTTATCTCCCACAAGCTGGATGAAGTGCGCGCGATTTGTACTGGCGCGACCATACTCCGCGGCGGCATTGTGACGGGTGATTGTAATCCGCAAGCAACAACCTCTGATGAAATCGCTCGATTGATGGTCGGCGACGATACCCCATTGAATCAGGATTATGAGAAAGCCGTTGGAGGCGACGTTTTTCTGAGTGTGAAACATCTCAGCCATCAATCGAATGACCCATTCTCGACTTCTTTAAAAGATGTGTCGCTTGATGTGAAGCGCGGCGAAATTTTAGGTATTGCCGGTGTCGCGGGTAACGGTCAAGAAGAACTGTTGGATATGATCGGCGGTGAAGAACTAGCTGGCTCTGACGTGATCTTTTTTGATGGTCAGTCGGTCGGCAATGCGGGGCCTACAGAGCGTCGTTCGCGCGGGCTAGGTTTTGTGCCTGAAGAGCGGCTTGGCCGCGGTGGCGTGCCTGATATGTCGTTGGAAGACAACGCATTATTAACGGCGTATCAGCAAGATATGGTCAGCAAAGGCTGGATAAACCGGGCAAAAGTAAAAAGCTTTGCTGAGCGCATTGTTGCCTCGTTTAACGTGAAAACGCCCAATACTCAGGCTCAGGCGAAATCGCTGTCTGGCGGTAATTTGCAGAAGTACATTATTGGTCGCGAGATTCTTCAGAACCCAAAACTTCTCGTCTGTTCTCATCCAACTTGGGGGGTGGATATCGGAGCGGCCATTCTGATTCGCCACGAGCTCATTCGTCTACGTGATAAAGGCGCTGCGATTTTGGTTGTGTCTGAAGATATTGATGAGTTGTACGCGATAAGCGATCGGATTTGTGCGATTTGTGATGGCAAGCTTTCACCCGTTGCGGCAACGGAACAGGTCACGATTAATCAGTTAGGTAAATGGATGGCAGGCGATAGCACTCCAGTAGAACAAGCTGCACCGGAGGTAGACGCATGATTTTTCGCTTAGAAAAACGACCGTCCGATTCAAAAGCAATGGCGTATTTGTCGCCTGTTTTGGCCGTCGCATTAACGTTAATCAGTGGTGCCGCTTTGTTCGCGTCGCTGGGCCATGATCCGGCGCATTCGCTGTATGTGTTTTTCCTTCAGCCTCTTGAGGATTTGTATGGCTGGACAGAGCTAGGGATTAAAGTTGCGCCGCTGTTGTTGTGTGCGATTGGTTTGATGATGTGCTTCAAAGCCAAAGTTTGGAACATTGGTGCAGAAGGGCAATTTATTCTGGGTGGCCTAGGCGGCGGGTTCTTGGCGTTGCAGTTAGGTGAGGTTGAGAGCGCTTGGGTGCTGCCGGCTGTTCTCGTATTTGGCAGCGCCTGTGGTTTGCTTTGGGCGATGCTGGCCGCATTTTTGAAGACGCGTTTTTCGGCAAACGAGATTCTCACCACGATCATGCTCAACTATATCGCATTAAACCTACTTTATTACGGCGTGCATGGGCCATTAAAGGACCCCGATGGCTATAACTTCCCGGAGTCCGCACTGTTTTCCGATTGGGCTATTTTGCCGACTGTTTTCGAAGACTATCGTCTCACGATTTCGATCTTCTTTGCCTTGTTTGCAGTTGCCATTGTCTGGACCTTCGTCTCTCGGACATTGCTTGGCTTTCAGGTGAGTGTGCTTGGTGAAGATGCCTCTGCGGCAAGCTTTGCTGGCTTTAAGGATAAGAAGCTTGTTTGGTTGGTGTTGTTAATGTGTGGTGCCTTAGCCGGCTTAGCCGGTGTTTCAGAGGTAACCGGTCCGGTAGGGCAGCTCAATCCTTATATTGCACCGGGTTACGGTTATGCCGCGATCATCGTTGTGTTTCTTGGGCGCATGCATCCCTTGGGCATTACCTTTGCCAGCATGTTACTCGCACTGACTTATATGGGTGGCGAGATGGTGCAAATGGACTTGACGCTGCCCAAGTCTATTACCGGCTTGTTCCAAGGCATGTTGTTGTTTTATCTCTTAGCGTGTGACTTGTTGATCTCGTACCGCATTGTGCGTGACCGCCCAAAAGCCGCTTCCAATTCTTCAAACCAGCCAGTCGCACAAGCATAGAGGTTTCGCGTGGATATTGAACTTATTACCAACATTCTGTTTGCGACGATTCGTACCGGAACGCCGTTGATTCTGATTGCCCTAGGCGAGATGGTGTGTGAGAAATCGGGTGTTCTTAATCTTGGCCAGGAAGGCATGGTGTTAATGGGGGCAGTGGTCGGTTTTGCGGCTTCTGTCATTACTGGCAACCTTGGCTTAGGCGTCGTCGCCGCGGTCGTGGCTGGCGCGATGATGTCTTTGCTCTTTGGCTTTCTAGCTATTTCTCTGGTTTCTAATCAGGTGGCGACCGGGCTGGCATTAACGATATTTGGTACCGGCTTAAGTGCCTTTATTGGTGCAAGTTATGTGGGCGTCGGCATTGAGGGTATCGAGGCATGGACTATTCCACTGCTCAGCGAAATTCCAATTATCGGCAAGATCTTTTTCTCGCACGATCCCTTGGTCTACCTTTCCTGGATTCTGTTTGCTCTCGTGTTTTGGGTATTTAAAAGCACGCGTTTGGGTTTGACCATTCGCTCTGTAGGCGAGAATCCAGAAGCCGCCAATGCGATCGGTATGAGCGTATTCAAAGTGCGCTATGCCGCTGTCATGTTTGGCGGCGCAATGGCGGGCTTAGCGGGTGGTTATTTGTCGCTGGCTTATACACCACTTTGGACAGAGGGTATGTCTGCAGGGCGTGGTTGGATCGCACTGGCACTTGTTGTGTTTGCGAGTTGGAAAGCAGAACGCATTATGTTGGGTGCTTACCTCTTTGGTGCTGCAAGCATCATGCACCTCGTTCTACAGGGATTAGGCTTCGAAGCCTCACCAAATCTGTTGGCCATGCTTCCGTATGGCGCAACGATCATTGTGTTGGTTGTAATCGCGAACGATGCAGTCAAGGCAAAACTAAGTACACCTTTAGCACTCGGCCAGCCTTATCGGCCTCAGGTCTAGGGCGTCAATAAAAAATGAAACCTCAGGAGTTATTATGAAATTAAGATCAATCACGAAAGCCTTGGCTGCCGCAACACTGGTTAGCGGTGCGGCGCTCGCTCAAGCTGAAGAGCCATTAAACATCGGTTTTGTCTACGTTGGGCCGACTGGCGATGCGGGCTGGACCTACGCGCATGATGAAGGCCGTAAGTATGTTGAAGAGCAACTTGGTGACAAGGTAAAAACCACCTACGTTGAGTCTGTTCCAGAAGGTGCAGATGGCGAGCGCGTTATTCGTCAGCTTGCGTCAAAGGGCAATGACCTCATCTTTACAACTTCGTTCGGTTATATGAACCCAACGCTTAAAGTTGCAAAAAAATTCCCGAAAGTCGCTTTCGAGCACGCATCAGGCTACAAGCGCTCAGACAACATGGGCACCTATTTTACCCGTGCTTATCAAGGCCGCTACTTGACGGGTTTGATTGCGGGCAAGATGACCGAATCTAACGTACTTGGTTACGTAGCATCGTTCCCGATTCCTGAGGTTATTCGTGGCATTAACGCGTTCACCAAGGGTGCTAAAGAAGTAAACCCTGACGTTCAAGTGAAAGTTGTTTGGGCAAGCACTTGGTATGACCCTGCAAAAGAGCGTGAAGCAGCAGAAACGCTGATTCTTCAAGGCGCAGACGTGCTTACGCAACATACTGACTCCGCCGCTGTGATTCAGGCCGCAGAAGCAAAAGGCAAGTACGCAATCGGTTACCACTCAGATATGTCTGAATACGGTAAAAAAGCGCACCTTACTTCAACGGTACACAAGTGGGGTCCACTTTACCTTAAGAAAGCACAAGCCGTGCTTGATGGCACTTGGAAGTCTGAAGACTTATGGCCTGGCATCGCAGACGGTACAACCGATCTAGCGCCACTGAACGAAGCGATTCCAGCGGATGTTGTCGCGATGGTAGAAGAGAAAAAAGCGGCATTGAAGGCGGGCGAAATGCGCGTATTTGATGGCCCAGTTGTAAACCAAGCTGGAGAAGAAGTGATTCCAGCGGGCGGCACAATGGATGACGGTGCGCTTCTTGGCTTTGATTTCTACGTGCAAGGCGTAGAAGGCAAATTGCCACAGTCTTAATTCAAGGCGAACGATTCGCTGAATAAGGCAGTTAGCAGCGAGCTACTGTTTCCGAATTGCGGTAGCTCGCACTTTTTATAAAGCACCATAAGTGCTGTATTAATGAAAAACTAAGGTAGAGAAATGAAACAACTAAAAACCATCGCTGGTGCAGCAGCACTCGCAGCTGCAGTAGCAGCACCCGCTCAAGCTGAGCAGTTTTGGGCTGACAACAGTGTAACCGTGCTACACAGTGCTGATTACTACAACGTTGGCCATGCTTTCGGCGCTCCGCAGAAAACCATGGAAATGACGACAATGACCGTTGAACACGCTTCGGGTCACGATTGGGGTGATGCCTTCTTCTTCGCTGATCGACACAATGGTAAAGGTTCATTTGGTGACTTTAACGAGACATACGCAGAGCTTTCTCCTCGTTTTAGCCTAAGCAATATGACGGGTTCTGAGCTGAAAGCGGGCCCTGTAACTGACGTATTGATTGCGACGACCTACGAGTTCAGCTCAGACAGCACAGGCTTCTCGCAAGATAACTACCTTTACGGTGTAGGCTTGAACTGGGATCTTCCGGGTTTTGCGTTCTTCCAAACGAACTTTTTCTACGCGAATAACGAAAACATTGATGATGATCTTCAGTTGACGGTTGTATACGGTGTTCCATTTGCTACGGGTGATGTTGATTGGATGTTTGATGGCTACATCGATTGGTCATCTGCACAAGAAGATCACGGAGCAGACTTTCACTTCAACCCGCAACTACGTGCTGATATCGGCAAGTTCATGGGGATTACCAAATCTAAGCTTGAAGCGGGTATCGAGTACTCATACTGGCACAACAAGTTTGGTGTGAAGAGCGATGACGCAGAATCAGCAGTTAGCGCTTTGATCAAGTACCACCTGTAAGTATGATTGTTAGTGGTTAATCATACTGCTAGCGATAGCAGCTAGTAATGGTATCGAATAATTGTAGCTAACAGTATGTTCGTAGCGAGCTTCAGGGCGTGGCCCTTAAAGCTCGTTATCGATCCCCAGAACAACAAACAAAGATGTAGAACAACATGAGCGATAAAGATAGCGCACAAAAGACCGGTAAAATCCGAGAGCAGAATCGTAAAAATATTCTGGCTGCTGCTGAAGACTCTTTTGTTAAAAACGGGTTTAAAGGAACCAGCATGCAATCCATTGCCGATGCTGCAGAACTGCCTAAAGCCAACGTTCTCTACTACTTTAAAAGCAAGCAAGCGCTTTACTTGGCGGTGCTTGATGAGATTATCCGACGTTGGGACGAGTCGATCGACGATATGAGCGAAGGCGATGACCCAGCTGAAGTACTTGGTAACTACATCCGCGCAAAAGTTGATCTAGCCATTCAATACCCGAATGCGTCCAAGATTTTCGCACTTGAAATCATTCAAGGCGCACCGAATTTACAAGACCACTTACGCAGCAACTTGCGTGCTTGGGTCCGAGACAAAAGCAAAATTATCCAGTCTTGGATTGATCAGGGAAAAATGAACGCTGTTGATCCTGAGCATCTGATTTTTATGATCTGGTCTACCACCCAGCATTATGCCGACTTTGACACGCAGATTCTTACCGTGACTAACAAGCTTGAATACGACGAGTTGGATGTACAGCGTATTAAAGACCTGCTTTGCACCATCATTCTTGGCGGCTGCGGTTTGAGTGCTTGAACAGCAAACTGAAGCGAAATAAATGCCCTGCGTAACAGAGGGTGTTAGGCAGGGCTAGGTTGTTAGCTTCGTGAGGGATATTGGCCCTGCAGAGAAATAATGCAGTTGAGCGCGGTGCTTGGCATCATGTTTTGATGGGGCTGAGAGCCGCCTGTTGCACTGATTGCATTTGCATGCATGTTTTTATCAATTGTACCGCTGCCATACAGCTTTGTTCTGCTGGTATTCGCGAGGCTTCGGTCATTCGGGAGCGTGCTATCGGCGCGTTCGCTCGACCCAGACAGCCCATGCGAATGACTAGGCAAATTGGCCGTTGTTAGCGTGTTAGATTCTTGTCCATCTTTTAATCCTAGTCGATAGTTAGGATAGTCTTCGTGGAGCATCAGGCGACCACGCATGTCAGGCAGGGCAAACGTGACTCTGCCATCGCCACCATAGGTGGTCCCCAATAATGAGAAGAGCGCTTGATATTGCGATATCTGCAATATCTGACCATTACATTGAGCCCAGCCTCGCGGTGCAAAGTTAAACGCAACCCATTTCATTTCTCCTAGTAAGGGATTATCTGCAGCGGTGGTCGCTGCGGCATGAGTTGAAGTAAGTAACGCGGCCAAGCTCAGTAAAGTAACTGAAAGAAAGCGTAGTTTCATGACGTTTCTCCTGAACTTAATTGCGTGATGGGAATATGCCAACAGTGGCAATAATGCAGTTTAAGGTTGTGTAGGGCTGCATGTTGTTATGTGGTTGTCCGCCCCCACTGTTGCCGATGTTTCCAGTGTTCATAGCGACATTTGGTGCGTCTGCAAAAACACGCGTTCTAGAAGGGCTTGCGGGCACTTTGCCACTCGGGTCGGCTGAGCTTGGTGCGCCGCTGCTGGCCATCTGGGTGTGGGTGTGGCTAGGCATTTCAGCTGCGCTAAGTGTGACGGTCTCTCGGCCTAGTTTTTGGCCGAGAGGGCGATTGGTTAAGCCTGGGCCTTGTCCTTCATGAATGGCCGTTCGGCCTTTTAAATCGGGTATGCCGAAGGTCGTTCGCCCGTCTCCGCCATACGTGGTGCCGAGCAATGAAAATAGGGCGCTATATTGGTTAATTGGAAGCAGTTGGCCATCACAGAATTGCCAACCACGAGGGGCGAAATTGTAAGGTACCCAAGCAATCTCGCCTAAAAAGGGCTCTGCAGAGACGTGAGTTGCGGAAGTGGCGGCTACCGTTAATGCAGCGCCGGCGATTAGCGTTTTTAGTGTTTGTTTCATTGCTCTCTCCTGTGAGCATGTTTTTCGGATCCTTTTGAGTACTACAAACAACACTCATCAAGAGTTATGTCATTTTGTATCGATCGATCATCTCAAGTGCGTTAGCAGGTCGATTTTCGCAATCGAATCAATCCTCCCAAAGCAAGGCTAAGCAAGATTAGCGAGCTCGGCTCTGAGACGGCGCCCGGTGGAGATGACATTTGGGCAAAGGTGATGTCATCCACGTTGAAATAATAGTCTTCTGGGAAACTTGAAAATGAGACGCTAGTGAACGCGTCTGCTGCTGAGTCGGAATACAGGCCGATGAAATAGGCTTCGCCGTCTAGTAGCTGTTGATCCGCGTTCGCAGACAGATTAGCGACGAGACCAGTATTCGTTGTTAGCGTTATATCGTTATCAAAAAGAAGTGATTCAAAGCCGATATGAATGTACAAGCCAATGGCCGATTGGGCCGAGCCAAACGTCATGTCGAAGCTATCCCCTCCCGCAAACCGACCGTCAAAGTCATTGATGCCTAGATAGTTTGAGGAGGACGTTGTGTCATAGGTCGCGTCGACAGAGAGATCGTAATCCAACGAATAGTCAAAGGTAACACCATCAAACGGAGAACCTGGGAGGACTAGATCTCCTGCAGTGGCAGAATCAAAGTCGATTGTATTGCTCGAGAGACCTGCGATGGCTGTCGTAAAATCGGCCTCGTTATCGTAAGTCATTGTCGCGGCGTGCGTTGAAGCGGCAGCAGCGCTGAGTATTAGTAGGCTAGCTGTTCTTAAAAAGTGCGTTCTTGCTCTCATTGTCTTTACCGTCCCTAGGTTTTGGTTGTTATTTGATCAGTCACTTTGGTGCATTATGGTGCTACCGTCAAGACAATTACCGCCATTAATCAAAGAAATCTTCGTCACGTCATTACGAGGGGCTTGAGGCGAGGGGCTTGAGCCTCGGCTTTACTTTTGGAATGGCGAGTTTTTTTTACTCAACTATGCGATGCGTGTGGATTAACGTGAATGCTGGAGGTGATGTGAAATTTACAGCTCTAAGAGCTTGGCCCTAGAGGCCCAGCAGTTTAAACTTTGCGTTGAAAGGCTCGCCGATTCGGATGAATTTAACGTGTGGTCTTTCTTAGAGTTACCAAGCAAGTTAAAACAAGGCAGATTAACACACGTCTTTCGCCTTAGAGCCGAGACCGTCACTGCTATATTTTTCATAGACCTGGACATACAGGTCGAGAAATAGGAGTGACGAATGACAGCTTCAAACCATTCTGTTTGGATTAAAGCCCCTTTAGCGGTGTTCACCGCCAATAACCAAGACGCGCGTAATGGCATCGTTGTGCGCGGAACAAAAATTATCGAGCTGGTTAGACAGGGATGCGCCCCAACTGAGGATTATGATGAGGTGTATGATGCCTCTCGTTCGGTGTTATTACCGGGCTTGATTAATACGCACCATCATTTATATCAAACCTTAACGCGCGCCTTTCCTCCGGCCTTAAACAAACGATTATTCCCTTGGCTACAAACGCTTTATCCCGTTTGGGCAAAGCTGCAGCCCGAGATGCTTTCGGTGGCGACCGAGCTTGGCTTGAGTGAATTACTTCTTTCGGGCTGCACCACGGTATCAGACCACCATTATTTGTTTCCCGAAGCCTTAACCGAGGCGATCGATATCCAAGTAGCGGCTGCACATAAAATGGGTGCTCGCGTCACGCTGACCAGAGGGTCCATGAGTCTCGGGCAAGAGCAGGGCGGTTTACCCCCGCAATCCACAGTGCAAACCGATGAGGTGATTCTAAAAGATTCGGCGCGTTTGATTGGCCTCTATCACGATGCCAGCGAAGGCTCGATGGTAAATATTGCGCTTGCACCATGCTCGCCATTCTCGGTCACGAGTGAGTTGATGGTCGAGACCGCGCGATTAGCACGTCAACATGGGGTGCGCTTGCATACCCATTTGGCGGAGACGGAAGACGAGAATACGTTTTGCCTAAGTCGCTTCGGTATGCGACCAGTGGATTATTTAGAGTCTGTGGAGTGGATGGCGAGCGATGTATGGCTCGCACATGGTATTCATTTCAACGATGAGGAATTGAAGCGATTAGGTAAGGCCGGAGTCGGCGTTGGTCACTGTCCTTCCTCAAATATGGTTTTGGCTTCTGGAATATGCAGGACGCTGGATCTGGAAAAGCATGGTTCGCCAGTGGGCTTAGGTGTCGATGGTTCCGCATCGAACGATGGCTCCAATATGATTCAAGAAGTGCGGCAAGCTATGTTGATTAGTCGACTGCGTTATCAAGCGGATGAAATAACGCATCTTGATGCTCTGCGCTGGGCGACCAAGGGTTCGGCGCAGGTTCTTGGGCGAAATGATATCGGGGAGTTAGCGGTGGGTAAGCAAGCCGATCTTGCTTTGTTTAAACTCGATGATGCCCGCTTTTCAGGCAGCCATGACCCATTAGCGGCACTCGTTTTATGTGGTGCACATCAGGCGGATGCCGTTATGGTTGCGGGTCAGTGGAAAGTTAAGAATAGTGCGTTATTACACGTTGATTTAACGCGTCTAATCGCAGATCATTCGGGTCTTGCTAGAAAGCTAGTAACTTAGGTTGATCAACAAGGCGAACAGTATGATCGAAGCGTTAACTCAGTGGTTTGAAAGCTATACGCTTCAATTAACCCTCACCGCGATTGCACTGGGTAGTTACCTTGCATTTCGCCTGATTATTGGTCCGATTGTGCGCCGCCATGCGCGCAAGGGGCGGCTAAAACCAGATGTCACGACAAAGGCACTAAAAACAGTCAATATTCTGATTGTGATTGCTGCGTTGTCCACCGTCTTTGTGGTGTGGGGCTTTGATTTTAAAGGTTTGCTGACGCTTTCCGCGAGCTTGCTCGCAGTCACCGGCGTGGCGATGTTTGCTGCCTGGTCGATACTAAGCAATATCACGGCATTCTTTATTCTCTTGGCGCATAGCTCATTTAAGCGTGGCACGTTTGTTCGTATTGTGGATGCCGATAACTATGTAGAGGGTTATATCTCAGAGATTAACCTGTTCAATACAAAGTTGATCAGTGAAAGCCGAGAAATCGTGATTTACCCAAATAACCTGCTGTTAAGTCGTCCTATGGTGGTTAACCCGCGTCAGAAGCTCGATACCATGGGTAAGATTGGCGTGGTGCCCGAAGCTTCGTCCAAATGAACAAGGTTAACGAGGAACGCATCTGGGGATAAGCGTGCTAGGCCGCTTTGTCTTTTGAGGCAAGCAGATCGTAGAGTGATTCAAGTATCTTTCCGAGCTCGGCTTCAAGTGATTGATAGTCGCTGTTCATATGCTCCAGCTTTTCATGCACTTGGTATGCGACTTTCATAAGCTCTTCTTCTTGGTCGTCATCTAGCCCCAGATGAAAGAGCTTTGTTTCAAGTTCAGTGAGCATATTACCGATGACTTCGGTGGATGTTTTCTCGTGAGCTGTGAGTTGCTCGGCAAATCTTTGAAGCTGTTCTTCGGTGATTTTAATTACCCGGGAAAGGACTTTGTTGCGCTGTTGTTCGATGCCTTGTTGTGCCATAAGTTGCTTCAATTGGCCATCACAAATGCTTGAAAGGACCACGAGGTTGTCTTTGAAACGCCCGTAGCGGCTTTCGTCATCAACAGGCATTTCGTTGACAAGTATGGCGACACTATCGCTTCGAATAATGCTTCTAATACCTTTACTTATAATCCGCTCATTGATGGCGGCTGCCTTTTTCAGTAGTAAGCCTTCGGGGGATTCCTCAGTGCAATTCACGTAGATCGGTGTTTTGGCAATAATCATCGCGGATGCGCTCAGACCAAAGCTCTCAACCACGCCACACAACCTTTTAGCGACAGCCTCAAGCGTTGTGTCGTCGTCTGAATCTTTTACAAATTGAATCAACTGGCAAAGTTCGCTACTTGTTGTCATCGCTTCTTCACGGTGCTTTTGTGTTTCTATTAGTTCGTCAGCTTGTGCCAGTTTGATCTTAATGAGCGTTTGCAGCTTGGTTTTCTTGACCGGCTTCTCTAAAAAGCCGTTGCCGCCGACTTCGAAGGAGCGAATGAGGTTTTCCTCGGTTTCAGCCGCCGAGATAAAAAGGACGGGTGTTGCTTTGAATTGCGGTAGATGCCGGACGGCCTCGCAGAGTGCGAAGCCGTCTTTCTCGCGCATCTGAACGTCTAATAGAAAGATGTCGGGCGTGCAGGATTTGAGCTTGTTCAAGCACGCGTCGGCAGATTCAGCGTCTTCTATTTCATATTGATCACCTAGATGCTCTCGTACTATGACACGGGCTATTTCGTCATCATCGACGATCATCACGAGAGGTTTGCCGGACATGTATTGCGCCTTTTTGATTCTAAATATCTCTGATGAGAAAAGTAGTCGAAAATTGGAGGATGACGAATCAGAATTATTAGAGATTTGGATATTTTGTTAATCGGGTCTCCTGATCCCCATGTCGGTTTTTTCTAGGGCGCTATCAATAGGCGAATCAAGAAAGCGACCAAAAATCGATCCAGAGCGTGTGTTCGTAGCGGCTAATCCCAAGCGCTAATCCCAAGCGCTAATCCCAAGGGCTAAT
>NZ_LWFT01000145.1:0-1201 GCF_001635105.1 Oleiphilus sp. HI0079 | reverse complement strand
AACCTTTCTTTTGAAGAAGGTCTACCACGCCCGAGGGGCCAACAAGATGTCCGGCACCAACGACCATAAAGCATACGCGATCGCTAAAGCACTGCTCTAGTTTCTCAGCCATCTGCACGTTGCGCTTAAAAAACAGCACCTCGTAGTAATTCTCCAAACTCGGAAAATCACGCATACCTTCACCGATGGCCAGCTCGTACATGAGATCTGCATCACCCTGTTTCCACGCATCTTCTAGGCCTTTCCACTCACTTTCAAAGTCAGCCATATTCAGCAAAGCATCACTAAAGCTTTCCTCATCGGAGGGTAACTCTGAAATCAATTTAATCTGAAACTCGAAGCTTTCTAGCTCTTCTATTTTTTTGCGGTAACGTGCTTTTTCAAGAAAGTAACTATCGATTCCATACTCAGCGGAATAGCCAAGCACCTGGGCCTGCAGAGCGGCTAATGTTACCCCCAACAAACCAGGCTTGTATCGCGAAAACAACTCACTGGCGTTTTCAATACCGAGACTAGCGAACATGATTTCCACCTGATCTACCAACGCTGGGGACAGTCGGTCCTTATAGCTAACTCCCTCGGGGTAATATGCATACTGCTCTATCAAGGCTTGCTGCGCTTGCGGCTCGACACGCGAATCATCAAGCTCAACCATCAACACATCGGACGCATCAAAACCATCAAGAACGGCACTATTTATCGGGTAAAAACTACCGTTGGCTAAATGCACAGCTCCCATCAAATACGCCTTGTGCAATCCGTCCTTTGAGTTCAGTTCCCACGCAAGACCACGATTCTCCGCATGTGCAAATAGGGCCACACAACACAGGCAACAAACCGTGAGCCGACGAAGCATATTGTTAGAACGCACAATCTTTACATTAATCATCAAGGCTAATCCCTAGGTTACTCCAGCCATCATCTCTTGCGAGTGCACGAAGGTTTCGTAGCAAATCTTTACTCAACTTATCTGAACCTCTCAATAGATCGCACAACGCTTGCTGAAAGCTTAGCTCGCGCACCATAAGCTCATGCTTTTCAAACAGGCGAATCAAAGCATTCTCGTCCAAGCCATCCCCTTCGGTAAACTCTAGGAACTCCGACACCGTAGCAATCGACACCTGGCTTGCTTCTTCAGCTCGCTTTTTGTCTCTGTTTAATGCTGACACGAGCGCCATTTCCCACAACTCTAGGCCGTTAT
>NZ_LWFT01000144.1:0-726 GCF_001635105.1 Oleiphilus sp. HI0079 | reverse complement strand
CTAGGCGCTCACATTCAGCCCGACAGTGCTCTGACCAACGATCGGCATGCGCACTAATGCCGTGATGAACATGGATCGCCTTTAGTTGAATCCGCCGTTTTGAGGACTGAGTTTTTGCGGCGCGCTTCGCCAAATGAAGTAAGACAGTGGAGTCTAGCCCACCACTATAAGCAACATAAAATGTGGAAGAATCAGGATAAGAAGCGAACGCTCTTTCCAGTTTAGCCTTTATCATACGCAGTTAAGCGCTGATAACGCTCTTCGATCAACTCTTCGACCGGAGTGTCGCGCAGAGCGCGAATATCAACAAGCAGACGCTCTTTGAGCGACTCGGCCATAGCTTGCACATCTCGATGCGCACCACCCAGAGGCTCTTCAATAATCTGATCAATCAAACCCAGCTCTTTCAACCGAGGGGCCGTCACACCCATCGCGGTTGCAGCATCAGCCGCATACTCGGCACTTTTCCAGAGGATAGACGCGCAGCCCTCGGGAGAGATGACAGAATACGTTGCATACTCCAGCATGTTCAATCGATCACACACTCCGATCGCCAATGCGCCACCAGAGCCTCCCTCACCGATCACCGTTGAGATAATCGGGGTTTTCAAACGCGACATCACGGCAATATTGCGCGCAATCGCCTCGCTCTGACCACGTTCCTCAGCACCAATACCGGGAAACGCTCCAGGCGTATCGATTAAGGTCACAATGGGCAGATTAAAA
>NZ_LWFT01000143.1:0-1158 GCF_001635105.1 Oleiphilus sp. HI0079 | reverse complement strand
CTTTTGGATTCATTACCCAGACGGAGATTACCTGAGAAAAATGCATGAAGCCGTCGCTGCCATTCATTCAGCTCTAAACGAAGAAGGCATTTCGATTCCATTTCCAATCCGAACGCTCGATTTTGCTGTAAAAGCAGGTCAAGCCTTGGATGAAAGCGTTATACAATTCAAGAAAAAAAGCCAAGCCTAGTTTGTGCTGAACGCACACCACAGGTACATTGATCGAAAACCGAATCTACTCATTTTTTAAGAGATGCTATATGAGCCAAGCCCGCACTTTTATCCACGTCAGCAATAGCGATCTGCAAACGCTATTGATGCAGCTTCCCGCAATGAAACGCTGCATTATCACAAGTGGAAGTGAGCTTGGTTTTTGGCTCGAAGAGTGCATTGAGCTGGAGGCAAATATCGCAATCATTGATATGGATGCCGTGACAGCAAGAGAGTTATCTCAAGTGGAGTCTTTGGATAATGTCGACTTCATGTTCTTCAGCGATGGCAATCCAAATCCCGCACTCGATACACTGATGGCCAAAGGTGGCGGATATCACTTTCGAACACCGTTCAATGAAACCGCTATCAACGAAGCGTTAGAGGACTTGCTTGAAGACCATGAGCAGCGTACGCGACAAAAAACACAGGCTTTAACTAGCGACCTTGATCAATTTGGTCAATTAGTAGGTTCGCATAAATCCATGCGAAAACTGTATCGGGCCATCCGACGTGTCGCAGGCACCGATGCCAACGTATTGGTCATTGGCGAAAGTGGAACGGGCAAGGAGCTGGTCGCGAATACCATTCACGCCATGAGCCCGCGCTCCGACGAGCCGATGGTCGCAATTAACTGCGGCGCATTGAGCCCAGAACTGATTGATTCACAACTATTTGGCCATAAGAAAGGCGCGTTTACTGGCGCAACAAGCGATCACAAAGGCGTTTTTGAACAGGCAGGCAACGGCACCGTCTTTTTGGATGAGGTCACCGAAATGCCGATCGAGCAGCAAGTAAAATTACTGCGTGTTCTGGAACAAAGTGAATTCAAACCTGTCGGTAGCGAGCGAACACTCAAGACATCGGCCCGTATTATTGCAGCCACCAATCGCGATCCATTTGACGCAATGGAGAACGGCTTTCTCCGAGAGGATTTATACTTTCGTC
>NZ_LWFT01000142.1:0-687 GCF_001635105.1 Oleiphilus sp. HI0079 | reverse complement strand
GGTTCAGGAGGCGCAGGTAGAACGTATTCACATGGAATACGATCTTGAACGTTCGCTAGAGAACCACGAGATCAGTGTTTTCTATCAGCCACAAGTGAATGGTGTAGGACGTGTTGTTGGGTTCGAAGCGCTGATGCGTTGGCAGCACCCTGAGCGGGGCTTTGTATCTCCGTTGGAGTTTATTCCCCTTGCCGAGCAATTGGGCATTATTCCTGAGCTTCAGGAGCTGGTGCTGCGTCATGTGTGTGGTCTTATTCGTGTGCTTGAAGCGTCAAAAAAGCTGGCGCCAGATTTTCGAGTTGCGGTTAATATCAGTGCCTGCCAGTTCTCCAAAGACGATTTTGAAACTGCGCTGTTGGACATTATCTCTGGGTTTAATGTGCCGCCAAGTCGCCTCACATTAGAAATAACAGAAGGCACTGTTCTGGAGAATATCGACAACGCAATCATTCAAATGCAGAACTTACAGTCCCTAGGTTTTGATATGTCGATTGATGATTTCGGCACGGGATACTCTTCGCTTGCTTATTTGCAGAAGCTCCCGGTCAATGAGATCAAGATTGATAAGAGCTTTGTCGACGACATTGAGTTGAGCGATACGGGCCGGAGTATTGTGGATGTCATTATCTATCTTTCGCGCCAGCTGGGTTGTCGAGTTGTCGCTGAAGGCGTCGAAAAAGACAGCCA
>NZ_LWFT01000141.1:0-1039 GCF_001635105.1 Oleiphilus sp. HI0079 | reverse complement strand
GAATCGTACGTCACATAACAGCCGTTGGCCGTCGGCGCGCCAGAGCCCCGAATATCATAACCGATGCGCGTATAGCGATTATTGACAACAAGGCTTAGGCCTCCGATTTCTCTAAAATCAATATGATCAGCCATTTCTAAAGCATCTGCTAACTCAGCCCTGCTTTCCGGACATAAATTTCGCCAATCCACCTCTGATCTTCCAGCCTCTGTCTCGACAATATATGACGCCTGACTGGGCGGATTTGCGGATGCCACGCTGAGACCTTGCACATATGCTTTACTGCGAACCACGCCGATTGTCGACAGCATAGCGCCCCTTATTCCCTCGAGAGTAGACACTCGAGATGTTTGCGTTAAGTCTGCAAACCGAGGCAGTGCAAACGCCGCCAAGACCCCAAGCAACACGATAACTAATACTAACTCAATCAAGGTAAAACCCGATTGCCCTACACACTTTCGGGGCAAACGATCTGAACTGACTAACCTCATAGAACCTACTTCAACCATGAACAGCGGATACTCGCTCTGAGCAAATAATAATGTCTTATATAGTCATAATAGCGGCGAAAACACCTTTGTACACCCTATCAGCCAAGCAAATCAAAGCACCAAGCGCACTTTTTTGCTCTAAAAATAATCGCCAAACTCACCCATCAAGAAAACGGCAAAAGCAGGACTGCCTCCTTCGTATTCAGCACGTAGTTGATAGGCCCACATTACTGGCTAACACCCTTATACCGACTATATTTAGAGTCTTTAGTAAAAATAATGTGAGTGCCGCAAGTAATGTTTTTAAAAGAATCGACAGTGACATATTGGTTATCGAAGCTAGCAAATGGAGAAGCTTCACCAGACAACGCCCCTTCTTGGCTAAGCCCTTTCATATCTGAAAACAAAAATAAGAATCTGCTTGTCATCGCTGACAGAACGGTCGATTCCGCGAGGACCGTATCACGCTTCGGGATCGAAGGACTGCAGTTAAATAGCAAACTGGATGACATGGTCTCTGAATCCGTTCAATTAGCCAGCGCGATCGA
>NZ_LWFT01000140.1:0-686 GCF_001635105.1 Oleiphilus sp. HI0079 | reverse complement strand
TGATCGACATCGGCCCAGGCGCCGGTGTTCACGGTGGCGAAGTGGTATCTGAGGGGACACCAGAACACGTTATGGCCGATGAGGCCTCTCTTACCGGCGCCTACCTATCGGGCCGCAAAAAGATTGAAGTACCGAGCAAGCGAATCATCCCCCAGCCTGAAAAACAGTTAAAGCTACTTGGCGCGAACGGCAATAACCTCAACGATGTAAACCTGAGCATACCTAGTGGCTTGTTCACATGCATTACCGGAGTATCCGGCTCAGGAAAATCCACATTAATCAATTCTACCCTTTATCCACTCGCCGCGACTGAACTCAACAAAGCTACGACACTAGAAGCATGCAATTATAGCGAGGTTCAGGGACTCGACCTGTTCGACAAGGTAATAGATATTGATCAAAGCCCTATTGGCCGAACGCCACGCTCAAATCCAGCTACATACACAGGGCTATTTACACCGATAAGAGAGTTGTTCTCAGGCACTCAGGAGGCGCGCGCACGAGGGTACAAGCCTGGTCGATTCAGCTTCAACGTCAAGGGCGGTCGATGTGAAGCCTGCCAAGGGGACGGTGTGATTAAGGTGGAAATGCATTTTTTGCCCGATATTTATGTTCCCTGCGATGTCTGCAAGGGTAAGCGTTACAACCGGGAAACATTAGACATCAAGTACAAGGGTCTTAATATT
>NZ_LWFT01000139.1:0-844 GCF_001635105.1 Oleiphilus sp. HI0079 | reverse complement strand
TATCCGCCTGCAAGTTCATGTCAAACGCCATCATGAGCTTGTCATCAAAAGATTCAAAACCCAGCATTGGTAAGAAGCTTTTACGTACCGCAAAGTCATAACTGCCCGCCGGTAATTCAACCACGGTCCAGCTTCCCGATCGCAAGTTAAAAACCAACTCGTCATTTAGGTAGTAACTTGGTGCCTCAACTTCCTCATCAGCCCACTGAGAATAAGGCCGATAAAAGTAGATCAAACCGTTTTCTTCAGGATTCCATTCTGTGTCCTTAAGCTCCTCAAAGGGACGTCCCGTCTCATTGGGCAAATAGTAGGAACCGAAGTTGCGCCCGGTAGACCAATAAATCGATGGATACCAACCTCGCCCCTGCTTGTGGAACGGTTTTGAATATGGCGCGGTCGTATCAGCAACAGACTGAAAAGAAACAGACCACCCAGCGGCGACCACCGCTATGCAGACCAAAAAACGCAATTGAAGTAAAATAAAGTTCATCCTTGAAGTATAGCAATTCGCCTCGCGCGATTTTGCGAAGTAATATCCGTTTTCAGGCGCTCTATGGAGCGCTGCCAGCAGAAACCTCAAGCTTAAGCTCGTTTAAACGCCGATCAAGACCAACAATACGTTCATTTATCTGTCTGCGACTCGCATCAATAGACGCAATCGCCTTAGCATTTTCGACCGCTTGCTTGCCTGCATCAGACTTCGCTATACGACCAAGCCTATCACTGAGCTCTGAGATGCGCGTCGCTAGATCGTCAACACTCTCCTCTATCGCTTCACGCGTAAGCGCCAGCTCACTTTGTCCATTCGCAACTTGCTTCTTTAGTGCTGGCATTTGCTGAGCCA
>NZ_LWFT01000138.1:0-813 GCF_001635105.1 Oleiphilus sp. HI0079 | reverse complement strand
GCCAGGTTTCGCGAAGGCAGGCAAATCCGCATGCACAGCGACAGCGGCAATGTTCTTAGATTTCGGGTCGACGCCTGGAGGGATCGTGATGCCGAACTGATTCATCAGATTCCGAAAGGTCTGGCTCGTAAAGGGCGTTTTATCACCGGTCCCATCCAAACCAACGACCAAGCCATATCCGATGAGCTGGTTACTTCGAACCCCTTCAATGCCAGCAATATCTTTTAAACGATCTGCATGCGCTGGAGAGATCAACCAAACACTTAACACCACGAGTGCAATGGCACTGATTAAGAAAGAAAATCGTCTCAACATAAGGTACTCCCGGCTACAAAGGCCACCACTCGCTGTTGAAGAAGCGCGTCAACCAACCTTGACGATTCACCTGATCAAACTCACCCGTTCCGCCATAAGCGATCCGCGCGTTCGCGATCTTGGAAGATGAAATCGTGTTGTCGACCCCGATGTCCTCAGGACGAATCAAGCCTGTAAGACGAATAAACTCATCCCCTTGATTCAGGCTCAACCACTTCTCGCCCTGCACGCGAAGCAAGCCGTTGGGATAAACTTCAGCAACCGTCACGGAGATACTGCCCGCGAGGCTATTGCTTTGCCCAGACTCCGCAGTGCCCTCGAAAGATCGTTCAAAAGAGGGATCCGTGAGCAAGCTCATGCCTTTATAGTTGATGGTATTACCCAGAATATTGGCCTCATTGAAATCCACCTCATCATCCTTGTCGTACGTCGTTTCCGCTTGTTTGGTGGCGCGCGTCGACTCTTGAAGATTCACCGTAAGGATGTCGCCGACGTTAA
>NZ_LWFT01000137.1:0-871 GCF_001635105.1 Oleiphilus sp. HI0079 | reverse complement strand
GCCAATTAAAGATGAAAGGCTATCTCGGCCCGGAAGACTTGCACATTAGTAACAATGGTAATGGGTTCGGTGCGGTCGATTCTAATGGTAATGGTGTGTTTGACGATGCAGAGTTAGCTGCAAGCACAGGGGTGGGTGATGCCAACTCGAAGATCACTTGGAGCGCCTACACCATGATTACTGATATGGAGTTTTACCTTGATATCGCTGGTGTTCAGATCAGGGATATGGCGATTCATAACAAACGGGGTGATCTAACGGGATTGGATGGAACCTCTTCGTTTTATTTCGCGCACTCTATACGAGAGATTTATGCAGTAAGAAACGTTGTACCAAAAATGAGATCAGATGGCACCGTAGATTTTGTCGATGGCATAGCGATCAATACGCGCTTTAAAGGCGATATGGACATTAAACATCTATCATTCGGTGATACGAATAAGTCCATTGGTGAGTTGTATTGGACTGATATAGAGTCTGATACTCGCTGGGTTATTTCTGCGCACTAGTTGGAAATCATACTACTGTTAAAAACCCGCTTGTTTGAAGCGGGTTTTTTCGTTTAAGAGGAAGGGACTATTGGATAGTCTAGTGTTTTTGAATGCTATGACAGCGATGTTGGTGATTATTGACCCTATTGGAACTGCGTTGATCTTCAATGCGCTTGTTGGTGATAGAGGGTTTCGTCAGCGTGTCAAAATTGCGTTAAAGGCAGTATTGATAAGTATGCTGTTAATTGTTGTGTTTGCTCGGTATGGTCAGAGTCTGCTCGCTCAGCTAGGAATTAGTATTGAGGCGCTGAGGATTGCAGGAGGGCTGCTTCTATTCTATTCTGCATTCCACATGGTTTCGCAAAAACTTGAGTACAAGA
>NZ_LWFT01000136.1:0-612 GCF_001635105.1 Oleiphilus sp. HI0079 | reverse complement strand
TCTGGCTGGGCCAACGCTGAATCGCATCACCTTATACGCCTTAATACTCGCTCTTGGTTTATTGGTCGATGATGCCATTGTCGTAATTGAGAATATTCATCGCCATAACCAACTGTTGCCGGTGGATAGTTCCAAAGAGACGTATTCAAGAGCGATTGTGAACGCAGCTACTGAAATAGGTAATCCGACAACTTTAGCAACCATCACCGTGGTTGCCGTGTTCCTCTCTTTACTCTTGGTCACAGGGATGCTGGGTGAGTATTTTTATCCCATTGCTTTCAATGTACCTGTGGCAATGATTGCGTCCTTGCTGGTTGCATACATTGTCACACCTTGGGCCGCACGTCGTTTTCTACCTGTCACTCACGAAGAGCATAAAGAAATCTGGTTGCAAACACTTTATCGCAAGCTCTTCAAACGGCTTTATCAGCATAGTATGTGGCGTAGATTGTTTTTTATTGGAGTGCTCATATGCCTATTCGCTTCGCTTCTTCAGCCAGCCTGGCAATTTGTTAGGCCCCAGGGTGTTGGTGGCGAGCTATCGTCTCTTGGTGTCAATCTGGCATTCCTTCCTAAGGATGATAAGAACACCTTCCTTATTACGTTCAAGTT
>NZ_LWFT01000135.1:0-16006 GCF_001635105.1 Oleiphilus sp. HI0079 | reverse complement strand
TAATGCTTTAAACAATAGCCTGTTTAAAGGCCTTAGCTAGGAAAAGTTTTGAGTAAAATGTCAAAACAATGTAAAAAACAAATATGACAACGCACTGTCATATAAGTGTCATAAAACAATCATATAGTTCGTCTCAAGCCTAAGTTACACATTACAGCTAGGTGTTTCAAAAACTCGAATTATTCGTAGGAGACGGTAGTGAGATTTAAAAAACTAATCGGTGCAATGGCGATCACAGCGCTTTCAAGTGTTGCGACTGCTCAAGTAGATCAAAACATCCCAGCATACGAAAAGGCTAGCGGTGTTTCTGGTAACCTTTCAAGTGTGGGTTCAGACACACTAGCAAACCTAATGACGCTATGGGCAGAAGACTTCAAACGCAACTACCCAAATGTAAACATCCAAATTCAAGCAGCCGGTTCATCTACTGCGCCACCTGCATTGACCGAAGGTACTTCAAATCTTGGCCCAATGAGCCGTAAAATGAAGGACAAAGAGCGCGAAGCATTCGAAAAGCGTTTCGGCTACCCACCAACAGCCGTTCCTGTTGCAATCGATGCTCTTGCGGTATTCGTCAACAAAGACAACCCAATCAAAGGTTTGAACATTTCTGAAATTGATGCCGTATTCTCTTCAACTCGTAAGTGCGGTTTTGATAAAGATGTAACAACTTGGGGCGATGTTGGTCTTGAGGGCGCGCTTGCTGATAAGTCAATTCAGCTTTTCGGACGCAACTCAGTATCGGGTACCTATGGTTACTTTAAAAAGAAAGCGCTTTGTAAAGGTGACTTCAAGAACAACGTAAACGAGCAACCAGGTTCAGCCTCTGTTGTTCAGGGCGTATCAGAGTCTGTAAACGGTATCGGTTACTCAGGTATCGGCTACAAAACTGCATCAGTTCGTGCTTTGCCTCTAGCGAAGAAAGGTTCTGACTATATCGAAGCAACACCTGAAAACGCAGTTTCAGGCGCTTACCCGCTATCTCGCTTCCTTTACATGTACGTTAACAAGGCGCCAAACAAGCCCCTTGATCCGATCACAGCTGAATTCATTAAGTTGATCATGTCTCAGCAAGGTCAGGAAGTGGTAGTAAAAGACGGTTATGTTCCACTACCAGCTGCTGTTGTCGAAAAGCAATTTAAAGCGCTTGGCCTTTAATTAGGCAACTTCGAATACCACTCGAAGTTCGCTAAAGAACAAAAACCCTCCGCCAGTAAGGCGGAGGGTTTTTGTCGTGAAAGGCATTTGTATTTTTCAGTTTTTAACAGTTAACTACGTTCTCTCAATTTATCGGTATTATTTATGAGCGAATCTACACCGCAACAACCTGATCTGGACTTTAATAGCCCAAGGTTGATCCGCCACAGAAAAACGCGAAAGTTTAAAGACGAATTCGCGCGCATTTCCATCGGCACCGGGGGTATTAGTGTAATCGTCGCGATTACGCTAATTTTCTTCTATTTACTCTATGAAGTAGCGCCGCTGTTTGCCAGCGCAGAAGCTGAGCGTATCGCCAGTTATGAGGTTCCGGCAAAAGAGGCCGGCAAAACCATCTATAGCGGTGCAGAAGAGCAAGGCGAAAAAGCATTTCGTGTGACGGATCTCGGAAGCGTTATTTTCTACAACACGCTCGATGGCAGCATTCATAGCCAAGTTGACTTGCCGATTGAAGAAGGCGTAGTTGTTACTAGCGTTGCCAATGCGGATCCAGCATCCAGAACCTTCGTTTTAGGTTTAAGCAATGGCACCGCTTTAGTTTTGAAGCACAGCTACAAAATCACCTACCCTAATGATCAACGTGTGATTGAGCCGTTCATCGAGTTTCCGTTTGGCGAAGAAGCCATGATGCTCGACCCTGCCGGTGATGCACTCAAAGAGATTGCCATTGCAATGAGCGACAGTGCCTTAATGGTTGCTGCAGTCAGTGCATCAGACGCGCTCGTTGCCCAGCAGTTCGATCAAGAAGAAGACTTCCTAAGTGGCGAAATTCGCCTGGTACCTAATGACATCGAGCTCCCCGATCTAAACGTGAAGGCAAAAAACATTATCGTCGAGCCTCGCATGCGCTTTGTGTTCATCTCAACAGAAAAAGGCAAAATTCAGGTCTTGGATCTGCGTGCTGACCGCGAAGATATCGTCAATAGCACCTTGCAGGTTGGCTCAGTTGAAACGGGCATAGCCAATATGACCCTGCTGCTTGGCGGTGCTTCTATACTTGTATCGGATACCAATGGCGCTACCAGTCAATGGTTTATGGTGCGCGATGACGACAATGATTACAGCTTGCAGAAAATCCGTACCTTCGAAGCCGTCGGCGGGTCCGTGAGTGCGGTTGATATTGAGCAGCGCCGTAAAGGCTTTGTGGTTGCCGATACCACAGGCCAAATTGTCTTCTACAACAGTACTGCACACTCTACTGCATTGCGCATTGATGCTGAGGCGGAGGTCTCTCACGTTGCTATAGCGCCTCGAGCAAACAAGCTATTGGTAGAAACCAACGAAGGAATGATTCAATGGTGGAATGTAGAGAACGAACACCCAGAGATTTCCTTCTCCGCGCTTTGGAGCAAAGTTTGGTATGAGGGTTATCAAGAGCCCGAATACATTTGGCAATCATCTGCTGCAAACAATGACTTCGAACCAAAATACAGCCTGTCACCTCTTGCCTTCGGTACCTTAAAAGCGGCGTTTTACGCCATGCTTGTAGCGACACCATTGGCTATCTGTGGCGCCTTGTATACGGCTTACTTTATGTCGCCGCGACTTCGCAGAAAGGTCAAACCTTCTATCGAGTTAATGGAAGCACTACCCACCGTTATCCTTGGTTTTCTAGCCGGTTTGTTCTTCGCGCCATTCATGGAAGAGAACTTACCAGGCGTTTTCTCGGTACTGATCATCACGCCTATTTTCATTCTGTTGTTTGGGTATCTCTGGACCAACCTTCCTGTCGCGATTCGCCATAAGATTCCGGATGGATGGGACCCAGTTCTACTGATTCCGGTAATCATTGCCGGCGGCTGGATTAGCATGGCGATCAGCCCAGCACTTGAAACAATCTTGTTTGATGGTGACATGCGTCAATGGCTCACTAACTCTGCTGGCATCGATTTTGACCAGCGAAATGCTTTAGTTGTTGGCGCTGCGATGGGCTTTGCGGTTATTCCGACCATCTTCTCTATCACCGAGGATGCGGTGTTCAGCGTACCAAAGCACCTAACTCAAGGCTCTTTGGCGCTCGGGGCAACTCAGTGGCAAACCATGGTTCGCGTTATTCTGCCCACAGCCAGTCCAGGAATTTTCTCTGCCGTGATGATCGGCATGGGCCGTGCGGTCGGCGAAACGATGATCGTCTTAATGGCCACCGGCAACACGCCAATTATGGACATCAACATCTTTGAAGGCATGCGAACACTCTCCGCCAATATTGCGGTGGAAATGCCTGAATCCGAGGTCGGCAGTACGCATTACCGCATTCTGTTTCTAGCGGCATTCGTCCTGTTCCTGTTTACCTTCGTGGTAAACACTCTGGCCGAATTTGTCCGTCAGCGCCTGCGCAACAAGTACAGTGTAATTTAAGGAGCTTATCGTGCGCGTATCAGTAAAAAAATGGTTTAAAAACGGCGACCCGTGGGTTTGGTTCAATGCCGGCGCCGTCGCGATAAGCATGGTCATGGTATTTGGCCTGCTCTATCTCATCGCCAGCCGCGGACTAGTGCACTTTTGGGCACACGACGTCATGCAGGCTCAAGTTGAGGCGAAAGACGGTTCAAGCTACACCATCATTGGTGAGATGGTCGAAACAGTGGAAGTCTCGGCAATTCAACTTCGTGATGCGGGATACAGCATCCCAGAGGGTCTTGAACATCTTGATCGCAATCTCATCAAGCTGGGTAACAGGGATATTACCGGAGCGGACTTTCGCTGGATCCTCGACCGAAACATTTCGGATAAAACCTACCCTGAAGACATTATCGTTATGGAGCGACGTGAGTGGGGTAATTTCTATGGTTACCTCAAGCAAGTCATTGAGGCCGATAACGTGGTGGCTGAGAACGACGCCGCATGGCCGGAGTTTGAAACACGACTTGAGCGTGCATTGGAGATCTACTCCCAGATTCACGAGATCGAAAAAGGTGAGATTGGGTCAATCAATGCGGGCATGGAACGACTGCGTCTCAAACAACGCAAACTTGAGCTTGAAAACCGTCTAACGGCACAAGCACAAGCAGAGATAGCCGAAGAACGTGCAGTACTTGATGCACAATATGCTGGATTGCAGGATCAATTGATCGATCTCTACACCCAGATCAACCGCGACAAAGTACGCGTGCAAAGCATGGATGGCACACAAATCACCGTTGATCTTGCAAAAGTGGTCAATGCCTACCAGCCTAACGCCATGAGTCTAGGGGATAAGCTGGGGTTTTATGTTGCTAAACTCTACGAGTTTGTAAGCGACGAACCACGCGAAGCGAACACCGAAGGTGGTATCTTCCCGGCTATTTTCGGCACGGTATTAATGGTGATCATTATGTCGATCATCGTGACACCATTCGGTGTAATCGCGGCCGTCTATCTGAGAGAGTATGCCCATCAGGGAACGTTGACGCGTATTATTCGCATCGCAGTAAATAATCTGGCAGGTGTACCCTCCATTGTCTACGGTGTATTCGGGCTGGGCTTTTTCATCTATTTCGTGGGTTCGGGCATTGATCAGGCGTTTTTCCCTGAAGCATTACCTTCACCAACCTACGGCACCGGTGGCTTGCTCTGGGCGTCAATTACACTCGCAATTCTTACTTTGCCTGTTGTTATCGTTGCTACCGAGGAAGGTCTTTCTCGTATCCCGCGTTCTATTCGCGAGGGTAGTCTCGCGCTGGGTGCCACCAAAGCAGAAACGCTTTGGCGCGTTATCTTGCCAATGGCAAGCCCAGCAATGATGACCGGTGTAATACTGGCCATTGCGCGAGCAGCAGGCGAAGTTGCGCCCTTGATGTTAGTTGGTGTGGTAAAGCTAGCGCCTTCGCTTCCACTTGATGGTAACTACCCTTACCTGCATTTAGACCAAAAATTCATGCACTTGGGCTTCCACATCTATGACGTTGGATTTCAAAGCCCGAACGTAGAAGCAGCACGACCACTCGTGTATGCAACGTCACTTTTATTGGTGGCGGTTATCGCTCTGTTGAATTTGTCAGCCGTCGCGATTCGCAACAGACTACGTGAAAAATACAAAGCGCTTGAGATGTAACCCAAGCGCTCATCCGAAATTAGTATTAGAGATTTAACCAAAGAGTTTGATATGGAAAACCAGAATTCAAGCACAAGCACAGAAAACACAAGCGCGACTGCACCAAATAGCGATCGCACCCATGGTATCGACATTAGCAGTCTTTCACGCGCAGAGAATACCTTGCGTTTAGAAGACGAAAAGATTGCACTGAAAGTGAATGACCTTCGTCTCAGTTATGGAGAAAAAGAAGCACTTCACGGTATCAACATGACCATTCCACAAAACCGGGTGACGGCGTTTATCGGCCCATCAGGCTGTGGTAAATCAACGCTATTGCGCTGCTTTAACCGAATGAACGATTTGGTAGATGGCGTCAACATTAGCGGAAAAGTGTTGCTAGAAGAGCAAGATATTTACGACAAAAAAGTCGAAGTCGCTGACCTTCGCCGTCGTGTTGGCATGGTATTCCAAAAGCCGAATCCATTTCCGAAGAGCATCTACGAAAACGTTGCCTACGGTTTACGTATTCAAGGCATTAATAGCAAACGCGTACTGGATGAGACGGTCGAATGGTCATTGCGCTCAGCCGCGCTTTGGGACGAAGTAAAAGATCGCCTAAACGACAGCGCGCTCGGTCTGTCTGGCGGTCAGCAACAGCGTTTGGTTATCGCGCGTACGGTTGCTGTAAAACCAGAGGTATTGCTGCTCGATGAGCCGGCTTCAGCCCTTGATCCACTCTCAACACTGAAGATTGAAGAGCTTATTCATCAGCTTAAGGATGACTATACTATTGTTATCGTTACCCACAACATGCAGCAGGCTGCACGTGTTTCTGACTACACCGCATTCATGTATATGGGCGATTTGATCGAGTTTGGTAATACAGACCAACTGTTCACAAACCCGAGTAAGAAACAGACAGAAGACTACATCACAGGCCGTTACGGTTAATTTCACGGACGATAGATAAGGGGATACATAATGAGCTCACCAACACATGAGTCACACAACCAGCATATCTCACAACAGTTCAATCAGAACCTGAGTGAGTTGCGCAGCCACTTTCTCGAGATGGGCGGCCTGGTCCAAAGACAAATCACCGACGCCGTGGAGTCTCTCTTGGAATCTGACACGGCGCTTGCCGAGAGTGTTCGAGATACAGAGAAAAACGTCGACGATATGGAGCGGATGATCGATGAGGAATGTACACAAATCATTGCTCGAAGACAGCCCGCTGCCAGCGATCTTCGCTTGGTTATTTCCACGGTTAAGATGGTTGCCGATCTCGAACGAATCGGTGATGAAGCCGCCAAGATCGCCAAAATGGCCGTCCAAATAAGCGACCAAGGCAAACTACCTCGGGGCTACGTTGAAGTACGTCATATCAGCAAGCATGTTGTGCAAATGGTAAATGGTGCACTTGATGCGTTCGCTCGATTTGACGCGAATATGGCACTCGATATTATTCGCGAAGACCGAGCGGTCGATGAGGAATATGGGTCAGCAATTCGTTCGCTCATGACATTCATGATGGAAGATCCGCGGAGTATTTCTCAAGTACATAATGTACTTTGGGTGCTGCGTGCACTCGAGCGAATCGGAGATCACGCAGCGAATGTTGCTGAGTATGTGATCTATTTGGTGAAAGGCGAAGACATCCGCCACATGAAAATTGCCGAAGCAGAACAACTTATTGAAGGCAACTAGCTTCGCGTCTCAGCTTTTACAAGCTTAGATAAAAACAAAAAGCGCTCAACTGAGCGCTTTTTTTATACCTTCAACTTATCAGTATAAGGCGGCCAGCCAAGCGGTTTTCCTGCCAAAACATGCAAGTGAATGTGGTACACAGATTGTCCGCCATATTCATTACAGTTCATCACGGTTCTAAACCCCTGTTCCGCAAAGCCCTTCTCATTTGCAATGCTCTTCGCTACCCAGAACAAGTGCCCGACCAATGACTTGTCGTCTTCCTGAATATCATTGATGGTTGCAATCGGCTTTTTTGGGATCACCAAAAAGTGCACCGGAGCCTGCGCCTGAATATCGTTAAATGCGAGACAAAGATCGTCTTCGTATATGATCTCTGCGGGGATTTCTTTATTAATGATTTTGGTAAAAATCGTTTCTGCCATTTTGAAACTTACTCCGTGTATCTTTTAATTTGCTAATCGCTAACTCGAGCGAGTCGCGGTATGTCACCTTGCAGCCCCGTCGCATACTCCACCACCTTACGCTTGACCGGCCCCGAGCGATTCGCCAAGCCCAAACCGATATTGCGCATCACCTGAAGCGGAGTTGAGCGACTACTAAAGCCAAGGTAGAACGCATCCATCGCAGTCATCATTAACTGGTTGTACTTTCGCCTAACGCGCTCATAGTCACGAGCAACACGAGCATCACGCAGCGAAACACCCTCAAGCTTCGCCTTGCCAAGCTTTTCAATCAGCACCGCAGCATCCATAAAACCGAGGTTCACCCCCTGCCCGGCTAAGGGGTTAATGGTATGCGCTGCGTCACCGGCGAGCACGATACCGTCACTCCAATACTGCTGCGCATGCGATTTAACCAGCGGGAACGAGGCGACCTGAATGATCTCCTCTATCTCTGGCAAAGTAGCGGGGAAATTGGCTTGTATTCGTTGTTTCAGCTGCGCGACCTTTAGCGACTTGAGCTCGGCAATGGTATCCGCCGAGTCGTACCAAACCAACGAACCATAATGGGCGCCCGCAACGGGGCTAAGAGGTAAAAATGCCAGCGGCCCCTCAGGGCGAAATGACTGCCAAGTCCCGGTTTGCAGCGAACCCTTATAACGAATAGTGACGACCATTGCGTGTTGCTCATACGCTTCGGCATATTGGCCAATGCCAGCCAACTGACGAATTTGCGACTGCCCGCCATCGGCCCCAATCACAAGTTCCGTAGTCAGAACGTCACCATTGCAGAGTCCCAGAACACGCGCCTCAGCGCTTGCCGACATAGACTCAATCGATGTATCCGTAAACAAGCTGATTTGCGGCAACTCGTTGATACGTTGCAACAAGCCCCCCTGAACCACATCGTTTTCTACAATATGCCCAAGATGATCGCGGCCTAGTTCAGCCGCCTCAAAACGGGTTGTCGCCCACTTGCTGATATCAGGAAGCTTGGACACCAAGCCTGTCTTCGCATGTCGTTCATGAACCGAGAGATAGTCGTAAGGAAATACCCGTTGCGCTGCAATGTGTTGCCATGCACCAAGATTCCGAAGAAGTTGTTCACTTGCCAGGTTAAGTGCCGAAACGCGAATGCGCGGCGGCTCATCACTACTCACTGGTTTTGGCAGCGCTTTATCAATCAGCGCTATACGGAAGTTCTGCTGGGCTAAACCGCACGCGATTGCGCCGCCGACCATTCCGGCACCGACGATCACAACATCAAAATGAAGAGACTTATTCTGCATATCGGCCTAATTTCGAAGCACTGAGCTTGTAAAATCCACTATCAGACACACATAGGTATGCGTTAGGGTTTGATTTATGATTAAGATCATAACGTGATGCGCAGAGGCTAGAAAGTACTTTCAATGGCTATTTCATCTTTCCGATTCGTGCTGGTTTTTCTTTGTGTTGGCCTCACAACCACAACACATGTACATGCCGCGTTTCCTGAACGCCTGATCCAGGGAACATCGGTGCCGTCGCTAGCCCCCATCGTAAAACAAGCCGCACCTGCGGTCGTCAACGTTTCAACTTATACGATAAGAGCGCATCGTAACCCGCTACTCTCGTCCCCCTTTTTTCGACATTTTTTTCAACTCCCCGAAGACCCCGCTGTCACCAAGCGCACTCAAAGTGCTGGTTCCGGTGTTATCGTTGACGCAGAGAATGGTTTTGTATTGACCAACCATCATGTGATTCAGAATGCCGATGAAGTTGAGATTACCTTACAAGACGGTCGTCGCTTTAAAGCAACGATCTTAGGCTCGGATAAAAAGGTCGACCTTGCCGTATTGCAAATCCCGGCAGAGAACCTTACCAGCATCCCTCTCGCATCCGACAATGCGGTTCAAGTTGGTGATTTTGTGCTGGCAATTGGTAGCCCGTTTGGCTTACAGCAAACAGTCACCAGTGGGATTGTGAGTGCCCTTGGCCGCAATGGCCTTGGCGTACAAGGCTATGAAGACTTTATTCAAACCGATGCGTCCATCAACCCCGGTAACTCCGGTGGAGCGTTGATTGATTTAAGAGGAACGTTGATAGGAATTAACTCAGCCATACTCGCTCCTTCAGGTGGCAATGTCGGCATCGGCTTTGCCATACCGTCAGAAGTCGCTCAATCGGTCATGAACCAGCTAATCCTTTACGGTGAAGTAAAGCGTGGCGGAATAGGCGCACGTTTTCAGGACCTTACGCCAGAACTTGCGAACGCCTTCGAACTCAATCGCTATCAGGGCGCCTTGGTCAATAGCGTAAAAGTAGAGAGTAGCTCTGAACGAGCAGGGCTGAAAGCAGGAGATCTCATTATCGAGGCCAATGATCGTCCAGTAAATAGCGCTGCCGACATGGCCAACAGAATCGGGTTGTCCCCTCTTGGTAGTGTTGTCGCGCTTAAGGTCATTCGCGATGGAAAACCCATTCAACTAGAAGTGACGATAGAGGAAATCCCAATTCCTGAGATAGCCGGTGATAAGTTACACCCGAGCCTGTCAGGAGTAAGACTGCAGGATCTCATTCATCCGGATTATGAATCTGCCGTTGGCTGCATCATCGTTGATATTGATCAGGGCTCACCCGCCGCCCAACAGGGTTTGGAGATCGGCGACATCATTTTTGGCGCAAACCAAAAACGCGTTCACAATATCGATGAGTTAGTGTATCTGACAAGTCGCGAACCGCTGCGAAGCTTTAATCTTCGCCGCGGCTATCAAGAACTTAGCTTGTATTTACGTTGATCGATTAACTCGCCTTACGACGTAACATCCAATCTGGACGAGACACCCCAATTCGAGCAAAGCCTTCGCTCAAGGTCATCGGTTGCGCAAGCATTTTATAGTCTTTGAAGTCCATCTTGACTGACTGGTTGTGCGTACCACCCCGAAACACAATCGCACCGCTTTCGTTGAACCCCTCGTACATGTACATAGGGATTTCGTACATTCGACCGAATGGAGGCATCGCACCCAACTCGCACTGAGGAAACTTGCTTTCAAACTCCGTCTCTGTAGCGAGATCAACCAATTCAGTTCCCATGGCCCGCGTGAAACGATCCCAACGAATGCGACATGAAGCGGGTAAAACGACCATGGAAAGCACGCCATCGAGATACACCATCACTGTCTTGGCGACCTGCTCACTTTCTACCTTTACTAGGTCTGCAATTTCTTTTGCCGTGTAGGCAGGAGAGTGTTCAATAGATTCGTATGCGACATCATGCGCATCCAGGTATTCTTGTAATTGTTTTATTGGCATCGTACTACCTCCACCGTTGATCCAGACTTGTCATTGCTTACAAGTTGAAAATGTATTGCCAGGAGAGCCCAAGCAAGTACAGGTACACGTTACACCCAAGAATCAAATTATTTCGTGATCACACACACTGAGTTAGTTGAATACACGTCACAAATTGATCGCCATTTTACCGATTTAACACATTTGTGACGTGCAGATTTCAGAACTGCAATATAACGCAGGTTATGCTATCCGTTATCAAGAATTACTGCCCTCTTGAGGAATCATATGCACATCGCGCTGCGGAAACGGGATCGAAATACCTTCTGCATCAAAGGCTTTTTTCATTGCCTCATGAATATCAAAATATACGCCCCAGTAGTCAGATGTATTTACCCATAGTCTAACGGTAAAGTTGACAGAGCTATCCGCAAGCTCGCTTAAGACAATCATTTTCGCGGGATCTTTAAGTACACGCTCATCAGCTGCACTCACCTTATCAATGATGCTCTTCACCTTGTCAATGTCATCGTCGTAGCCCACACCAAAGACGAAATCAACGCGGCGTTTCGGCTCATGATTTATGTTTACCAACGCACCGTTAGATAGCGCGCCATTGGGAATCACGACCATACGGTTATCTGCCGTAAGCAAAATGGTATTAAAGATTTGAATCTCTTTTACCGTAGCGATGTAACCCTGCGCATCAATCAAATCACCCACTTTGAATGGTTTGAAAAACAGAATAAGCACGCCACCAGCGAAGTTCGAAAGACTGCCCTGCAAGGCGAGACCGACGGCCAAACCCGCAGCACCTAAAACAGCAATCAAAGAGGTTGTTTCAATGCCAATGTAAGAAGCAACGGTAATAATTAAGATCGCTTTCAGAAAAACAGAGAGCAAGCTTTTTAAGAACGCTGCGAGCGTTTTATCAGCACGCGAAATCAGATGTTTCTCGAGGGAGCCTACAACACGATTAATAAGCCAAAACCCGACAACCAGGCTCACAATAGCAATCACCGCTTTCGGTCCGTAGGTCATTGCAAACTGCATGGCTTGATCGCCTAACTCGAGTACTTTTTCTTCAGTAACACTTTCTAGTGACATCGTTCTATCCTTTGTATTTTGTCGTTAAATACGGTCTTTGTATTTGGATGATTTTTGCGCTCAGCGTATGAACAGGCCCTGAGCATGTTATGCTTATTTTTGTCCCCTTAAATGTAGAGCCTTTAGTCTTCAAATGCCAACGCTTTTATCCCTCCAAGAGCAAATGCAGCGCACCCTCAAGAAAGCCAGACTGACCTTCACGACGCCACCCTTCTGTCCGCAAATATCGCTCGCGCTTTTTGATCCTCAGGTGCTCGAGGGGCCTATTCCGCACGACGAAGCGCAAGCCATTGTTGCCGAGCCAGCCTACTGGTCATTTTGCTGGGCAAGCGGCCAAGTGCTCGCATCCTACATACTCAACAACCCCAAGTGGGTTAAGGGAAAGCGTGTAGTTGATATTGGATCAGGCTCCGGTGTAGTGGCGCTGGCTGCCGCGCGCGCAGGTGCCAAAACGGTATGGGCCTGTGATATTGATGAGGATGCTCTGCAAGCGGTTCAGGTAAACGCTGAGCACAATGGCGTTGAGCTCCATTGCATCAAGACTCTGGACGACATCAGCGATGAGATTGATGTACTAACTGCGGCCGATGTGCTTTACGACCGAGACAATCACAGCTTGTTAGATGAATGGCGTGAGCGCAGCGGTGCCGTCTTATTGGCCGACTCCAGAATGAAGACCCTTCCTAGCGAGCACTTTGAACTTCTCGAAACCCACGAAGCGCGGACGTGGCCAGATCTAAACGAGTTTGAAGAGTTCAATACCGTTCGACTTTATCGATCTAAAACACGCTGAGGCATTTGTACTCAATCAAGCACAAACACCTTCTCCAAATGGCATAACGACATTGGCTTCCGCCAAAAGCGAACATGCCGCTCGTCGATAAGTAACAGCGATTGATGGCGAGATGCAGACCAACAGCGTCACTCAACTCTTTCGGGCACGAAACACTGTGATGTCATTGCTAGAAAGGTGTCTCGCTCTTTGTTCAATACTAACTTTGTTAAAGGGTTTGCCCTACGGTGAACGCAGTCCTGAGGAGATTTTATATTGCCTCATTGATGCTGTGGGCAAAAAGGCGTGACTCTGAAAGATGTCTAGCCCTCACGCCTGAGATTTTGGGGGCTGCGCCTTTTAAAAATGCATACATCCCCGTGTAGTTTTCTTCCAGATCGATGGTCCAAGTTTGATTTAGTTCAGTACTAAACCATATGGATTCAATAATAAACGATATGGCATATTCAACAGGATACGCTGTAAGTAGGCCCTTAGCCGTGAGATCTTTCGTTCAAACACAGCTTGCTCCTTTCTCCGACGATGAGGTTGAAGATGTAGGCTCGCTAATGAAACAAATGCGAGATCACCTAAATTCCAGCGAATTTGATCAAGACATCTCTCAAATACTGCAAGAGATTAAGCTCGCAGGAGTGAGCGGATGAATAACGCACAGCCATTGTCAAAACCGCATGCGTTAAAGAGCGTTTTAGAACTGAGAGCAGCGCTTGACCTTTTGTCTCTGCCAGTAAGGCTGTCTGCTTTGGGATTCAGTAAAAAGCAGGCTACAGGTGAAGGTAGAAATGTGTTTGTTTTACCCGGTTTTGGCGTCAGTGATGCTGCCATGGCTCCTTTACGGTTTTTCTTGACTCGACATGGTTTCAATACCATGGGCTGGGGCCTTGGCGTGAATCAAGCGGGACTGAATTTAGATCATAATCCATCTGAGATAAGCTGGGATTTTGAGCCCCCAACTCCTTACAGAGGTGAGTTCGGAGTACCACATTTATGCGATCTAATGACTGAGAAAGTCGCCTCATTTTATAAGTCGACGGGGCAATCTGTATCGTTAGTTGGGTGGAGCTTGGGCGGTGTGGTTGCCCGAGAGGTGGCAAGGGATATACCTGAAGCGGTGGACCAAGTGGTAACGATGGGTTCTCCTCTAACGGGCGGCCCAAAATACACTTCTGCAGCGCCCGCTCTAGCGAAAAGAGGGCTCGATTTAAATTGGATCGAAGCCATTGTGGAAGAACGAAAAAAAATCCCCATCCCCTGTAAGTTAAGCGCCATTGTTAGTCGCTCTGATGGCATAGTGGATTGGTCTGCCAGTGTTCTCCCTTCCGATGACCAAACTCATTATATCGAAGCCGAAGTATCTCACCTAGGAATGGGGTTCAACCGTAACGTCATGAACCTTGTGCTGCGAGAATTAACGGAGGGGTAATCAGTGATTGTTTCGTTTAAAGATGCTGCAAATTCAAGCCAAAACGTCCCGATTTTGTTTGTGCCAGGGGCCATGTCCGGCGCTTGGATTTGGGAGAATAATTTTGCCTCATTCTTTAGAAGCCAAGGTTATAAAGTGCATACGATGTCTTTCAGTGGCCACGGCTCATCGGCAGCGAAACGTCTTAGATTAAGCTTTTCAAATTACGTTGATGAGTGCGTGGCCGCAATGTCCTCTTGTGACGCGCCGCCTATTGTCATCGCTCATTCATTAGGTGGTTTAGTGGCCTTGCATGCAGCAACAAAAATTGAAACGCACTCACTCGTATTGCTCTCGCCTGTCCCCGCTTTCGGCGTGCTGGGCTCGATGGCTTCGTTAGCGAAAAAGTCACCCATCTCTGTCGCCAAATTTGTTTCTGCAGCCTGCTATTCGGGGATCACAAAACTAGGCACGCCTCCGCTTGGAATCTACTCTGACACATGTCACCCAGAAGCAGCAAAAACTGTCACCTCGCAATTACAATCTGAATCGATTCCCGTCTTAATTCGACTTCTGGCGCCTCCCGCTTTACAAAAAGAGAAACTTGACCCTGAAAAAATCCTTTTTATCGCTGCCAAAGGCGACTTGATTATTCCTTATCTGGAAGTAATCAAATCCGCGAGACATATCGGAAGTGAGGCCATTGTTTATGATGGATTAAGCCACACTTACCAAGTGGAAAGGTCATGGGAAGACATAGCCAAAGACATAACAAGGTGGTTGCATAACAGAGCACCGATACAGCAGACGTATTAACACGCTTCAGCCATGAACATCGGGTGTTTGTCGTATCGTGCAAGCCCTTTTTGATGCTCAACTAAGGCGAAACGTCGACTTTGCTCTTGATTGAATCTATCGCTTACCGCTCGAACGAGGACTCTGAATCAGCCGGAAATAAAAAAGCCGAGCGACAAGGCCCGGCTTTTAAAACGACCGTCTTGCTTATGCCTTTTGCTTACGTCGAGCAAACCCAAGGCCTGCTAGCCCTAAGCCAAGCAACGCAATTGATCCCGGCTCTGGGACATCCGCGGTTTCGATAGTAAGCGTCGAATCACCGACCCAAAAATCACCGAGACCCTTGATGGTAACATCCAACATGCCATTGGTGTTCAGTGCCAACAAGGCCTCTACTTCCAGATCAGCAGCCCAGCCTGGCGTTGCAGATCCAAACAAAGCGCCCCACGTGCCACCGGTGTCAAAATCAAAGTTTTCCACAACGATCACAGCGCCTTCACCTTTATAGTTTCTGAATCCATCATTGGAATCATCAAATATATTGATTGAAAGGCTGCCGCTCAACGCGCTCCCTAGTGTGAATGGGTCATCGCCCGGCTCCAAGAGGTTGTGCGTATAGCTGTGGACACCTTTTTCTTCACAGAAAAGCCCGCATGAAGAAGATGTTACGTACTCTTCCTGTTCAACCACATCAGTGATCAGTCCCGCAAAACTACTTGCGCTGAATGACAAAGCCATCGCCGCAAGCAATTTAGTGCTTAGTTTTTTTATCATCTTAGTTTCCTTTTAGTTGCAATACCCAGTCATCTTTATGACAAGACTCCTGACTTTCTTCCCTAACATTCGAAAGGTAAAGCGATACGTAGTCCAACTACATACCCCCGCCGTGTCAGTAAGCAATTAATAAACCGGTCCAAATTTATATATATTTTTCAATAGCTTAATAAAACTCAAACGACGAGAGTGTTAAGTAATCTGACACATTTTTTGAAGGAAGATTTTTAAGAAAACCGCGTTACACTGACGAGCAGGTGAAAGTACAGATATATAGGCTTCAGAATGGTGCCTCGGGATCAAAAAAGAGCGATTCGCCGCTCTCAGGATGCATGAACCCAAGCTGCCAAGCATGCAGCATGAGCCGATCTGAAGCTGCAAGCACATCCCCTGCCGCATAGAGTCGATCACCAAGAATAGGATGCCCAAGCGATAGCATATGCACGCGGAGTTGGTGGGTTCGTCCTGTTACGGGC
>NZ_LWFT01000134.1:0-682 GCF_001635105.1 Oleiphilus sp. HI0079 | reverse complement strand
TTTTACATGTGGGCATGTTGCTGCGGAGCAGGAATTTCAGTTTCATGAGCGTTTGAGTTGCAAGAACTGCCACACGCAATTGCGGCATATCGGGACGGACTATGATCGTCCTATTGAGAATATGCGCTGCAGGAGCTGCGATGCGATGAGCATTGATGGTCAAGTGAAGGTCTTTTGTTTGAGTTGTGATCATGAATATGAGCAACATAGCTTGGTCACCAATAATTACTTTTCTTTTGCTCTAGGTGATCGTGGTGCAGAAAAAGCCCAGTATGGAACGGTAACGCAGAAACTCGCCGAGAGTTTGGATGCGCCGCTCGACTTGGAGCGCTTTGCATGGCAAACAGCTTGGCTGATAGAGCCCACTAATGCCTTGTCGCAAGCTCATGATAAAAATAGTGTTAGCAAACACTATTGCCTCAAGTTTACAGTGGCCGGTGACGCTCATTTTGTTCGTGGTAACTCTGAACCTGCTTTGCTCGATTTTTATAATGAATTTTTGACACGACTTGCTTCGCATCTCAATACGAGTGTCGTGCGCTGCAATGTGGATGATACGCTTTGGCTTTTCTTGCTGCCTAACTACGATGAAGCTGACGTCGAAAAACTAAAAAATACGATTGAAAGCATCTCTCAGGATGCGCTAGATAGTCCTATTGAAATACTCGCGACGTTTTATGAG
>NZ_LWFT01000133.1:0-880 GCF_001635105.1 Oleiphilus sp. HI0079 | reverse complement strand
ATTGTTTTGATTTTGTCAGGCTTGACAGTGCCTACTTATAATCGGGACTAAGCCCCACAACCAGATTGTGCCTCAAGCATTGCAGCGACCTCATCCTGATAGCGCTCCTCTACCGGCACAAATGCACCCTTAAGCTCATCATAGGCTTGGACATCACCACTACCGATATCGTAGCACCAGGCATGAATAGCGAGCTTTCCTGTCGCAAACTTCGCTGCAACATGCGGGTGCGTCATAATGTGTTGCTTCTGAATGAGCACATTCTCTTGTACTAAATGCATTAGTTTTTCTGCATCGGACAAACCTTCATACTTTTCATCGACAATTTGCTTTGCGGCAAGCGAAAAAGATAGCCACTGAGCGACATGAGGTAAGCCTCGAACACTATCAGGGTTCATCACACCCTGCATAGCTCCGCAGCCCGAATGACCACATATCACAATATGTTGAATATTTAGTGCGGCAACCGCGTACTCAATAGAGGCCGTCACACCACCAGTTTGATTCGTATGCGGTGGTACGATATTCCCGGCATTTCGAATAATAAAGAGCTCGCCAGGCTCTGTATTTACCAAGAGGTTTGGATCAATCCTAGAGTCGGAACATGTAATAAACAGCGCTTCTGGCGCCTGTCCTTTCGACAACGCCTCGAAGAGTTCGCGCTTTTTCAGGTGCGCTTCACTCTTGAAACGAACGATACCTTCAACGATTTTCGACATCTTATTGCTTACCCATACGGTTTATAAAAACAGAAGCTTGGCCAGGAAATATAGTCTAAACTAGTACTGTTCTTCGGAGTAATGCTTTTTGTCTTTCAAGCTAAAAAGCATGTGGAGAACATGTATCGATACATAATTAATGATGAAGGAATGATCACATG
>NZ_LWFT01000132.1:0-606 GCF_001635105.1 Oleiphilus sp. HI0079 | reverse complement strand
TGGCACTCTGCTCTATGGAGCCCGGACTTTCCTCCTCACAAAGTAAGGCGATTGCCCAGCAAGCTCTGGGCAAGTGTAACCAGATAGAAATGGATAGCAAGAATTATTAGTGAATCAGAAAAGTGGCTTGTTCTCTTCACGAAGCGAGGTAAGACGATTTGCATTTTCCGATGAGCGATCAAAAACGAAGCCAGCCCCGGGGTTTCGATCATAGTCACTGAGATCATTATTGATCGAAACCCGCTCCTCGAATGAGGTATCAAAGAACCGATCCTCTGGGATTAGCTCGCCAAGCTCATCTCGCTCAATCGTGCGCGCTAAGCGCCTCTCTTCCTCTTCATCCTCGCCTTCTAACTCGTTGAGCTCTACGACATCGTCGGGCGGCTCGCTCTCTAGCCCTCCCTCATCCAAAATGGATCCACCTGCCTGCGGCAGCTGCTCTACAAAGCCCACCTCAAAACCTGATCCAGACGACTCTCGCCGATCATCAGCCCAATCTTCAATCTGATTTAACAATACAGAGTCTAATGACTCCCCTGAAGCCGAAGAACCATTTGCACCTTCTGACAATTGATATGGCAAAGCGTCGTATCCGTCAACAACAAG
>NZ_LWFT01000131.1:0-669 GCF_001635105.1 Oleiphilus sp. HI0079 | reverse complement strand
TTCAGCATTATCGATGCGTTTGATTAATGCACTAGAACCTTCCAGCACATCAATACTGTCTTGATAAATTGCAACACTAAGATCAAATTGCTCAGGATCAATCGGTGTCTCAGACTCTGAACGAGGAAAATTTAGCTCAATAATAGAAGTTTGCGCGAAGATGAGATTCATGAGCAGAATGGGCACCAACACAATCATTAAGTTCATGAACGCAGTGATGTCCAAGTCGGAATCTTGTACGGGGCGACGATGCCTTCGAATCATTGGGTCCAAACATAGTAAATAAGCGTGTTTTTATTATAGGGCGCTGACTCTGCCAAGCAAGCATACAGCGCACAATCTCACTCGCACTCGTGATTCGGTTTTTAGGCAGAAATGTAATACGTACCGGTTCAGATCAATCTTTCATTCGCGCGCGCCATCTCTCCGCGTACAGGCGATGTTCGTAATTTCGCTGCAACTCATAGACCTGCACATTTGGATTAGTGGGAGCGTCATGACAAACGACTTTCACGCCATGCTGCATAGCAATCAGTTTGACTTCATCCGGAGAGATTTCTAAATCACGCTGAGCTACTCGATATTCTTGCCGAGGATGGTTCGGATTGCACAGTTCCCTAATACCCCATCGATCCATCGCAGGCTTGTATGCGCGATAATACTTCACAT
>NZ_LWFT01000130.1:0-838 GCF_001635105.1 Oleiphilus sp. HI0079 | reverse complement strand
TGAAAACCCTGTTAGCCAAGTCAACAAGGCAATCGATGCGATCGCTCATCAGGATGCTATCTCGCTGATAGCAAAAGCCTCGCTATACAGTAGTTCGCCTCGAGGCCCTCAAGACCAGGATGACTATGTAAACTCTGCTGTACTGATCGACACAGCGCTTTCGCCAGAGCACCTGCTTAACGTAGTACAAAGAATTGAAAAAGACTTTGGACGCATCAAGACGAGAGTTTGGGGTGAACGCGTTATCGATATTGATATCGTCTTTTATGGCACTGAAACCCTACGATTGACAGAGCCTGACCTACAAATTCCGCATAAAGAAGCCTTGATAAGAGATTTTGTATTAGTACCATGTATTGAGATTGCACCCAATTGGAAACTGCCTGACGGCTCAGGACTGCAGCAACATCTTGAACACTGTGTAACCCACAAACTGTCAAAGATTGATAGAAATTTGGCTTGTTCTTGAGCCAACATATAGCTAGTCTTTGCAAGCATTAACCCAACTGGAAATAGGGCGTATGACCGTCACCACCTTATCTTTGAAAAAACTTAAGGAAGAAGGCAAAAAGTTTTCTTGTTTGACCAGCTACGATGCATGCTTTGCTGCCTTGTCTAATGAGGCAGGCATTGACGTATTGTTGATTGGTGACTCGCTTGGCATGGTGCTTCAAGGGCATGACAGCACTCTGCCTGTCACCATGGAAGATATGATCTACCATACGCGCTGCGTTAAAAGTGGTAATGCTCGCAGTTTAATAATGGCAGACCTTCCCTTCAACGCGAACAACAGCGTCGAGCAAACCGTTCTGAATGCAGGCCGACTAATGCAAGCGGG
>NZ_LWFT01000129.1:0-752 GCF_001635105.1 Oleiphilus sp. HI0079 | reverse complement strand
AATAAGCATCAATGCGAAGGCATTTTGGCCGTTGGCGGGGGCTCTCCAATAGATGCTAGCAAAGCGATCGCTGCACGAGCGACGAACAATAAGTCGTTAGAGAAAATGGCAGGACTATTCAAACTACGCAAAGCACCGTTACCGCTATTTGTTGTTCCAACGACAGCAGGCACAGGTTCGGAGGTAACAATTGTTTCGGTTGTATCAAATCCGGAAACACATCAAAAGACTCCGATCATTGATCCAAAACTCGTACCAGCGATGGCCGCACTCGATGGCAAGCTCATGCTTGGACTGCCACCATTTGTCACCGCCGCGACAGGAATGGATGCACTGACTCATGCTATTGAGTCTTATATTTCAACCAATGCGACAGATGAAACACGAAGCTACGCGCTTGCCGCCACCAAGCTCATCATGGAGAACTTAGAGACTGCAGTTCATGACGGCAAAAACTTAGAAGCCCGCCAAAACATGGCGATGGCCTCATACTATGCAGGCCTTGCTTTCACGAAAGCAGGTGTCGGCTATGTTCATGCGATCGCTCACAATTTTGGCGCCCTCTACGCAACACCTCATGGACTAGCGAACTCAATTGTTTTGCCACACATTCTCGATTATTCAAAGTCAGATATTATCTCAGAACTCGCGACCCTAGCCGAAGCAAGCGGATTGAAAGCAGGACGGGAAAGCAATAATAAATTAGCGGAAAAATTGATCGCCCGCATTCGCGCCATGCTTGTGTCCTTTGA
>NZ_LWFT01000128.1:0-753 GCF_001635105.1 Oleiphilus sp. HI0079 | reverse complement strand
TCGAGCAAGTCAGTTTCGCGGATTTCCGAGTTGGTTGCCCCATCGCTTTTCGTAGCGCTGGGATAGGGGATAGAGACGATCTCTATCGTTCCTATGATCAAATCTGCACGTTGTGTGCTTCGCCACTTTGCTCTCAGTTGGTAGAGCCCATGTCGGACCAGGAAATGCACTTTAAAAAGCGACAGCATGTTGGATAAGGATAGTGAAGCGATGGGCTCGATGCCATCTCGTTGCATTTTCCGTATGAGCGCATGTTCACGCCAAACAGGTTGCTCTTCGAAGGCCTGTCCAAGATAGCTTGTAATATGCTGAAAGGTTTCCATATCTCTCAGCATAGACTAGATCACGCTAACTACTGCTGTGTGCATTTACATTGTGTAGTGCGTCGGTGTATTTGGTCCAACGGGAAGGCCGAGAACAAACACCCACAAGTAAAAGAAAATGCTCCAGCAGGTGAGGAAGATAAAGGAATAGGGCAGCATCATCGAGATCAAGGTGCCTATCCCCATGTCGCGACGATATTTTTCGGCCACCGCTAGAATAAGCCCAAAATAGCTCATCATCGGTGTGATGATATTTGTTGATGAATCCCCTATTCGGTAGGCTGCCTGAATGACTTCTGGCGAGTACCCAACAAGCATCAGCATAGGAATAAAGATTGGCGCAGTGACGGCCCATTGCGCAGATGCAGACCCCAAGGATAGATTAATGACGCCGCATACTCCGATGAAAAGGAAGAATAGCTCAGGGCCG
>NZ_LWFT01000127.1:0-900 GCF_001635105.1 Oleiphilus sp. HI0079 | reverse complement strand
ATGTTTCTTGCTGCGAAGGGTTGTCACTCACTGTGAGATCAGGTGTTGAGGCGCTGTCAGAGTGAGTGGCGTCAGCCGCTGTATCGGTAACCAGACTCTGCTCGGTATTCTGAGCGGCATTTTCTTGCAGCTGGACAAAACCGGCGCTTGCAAGCAAGAGAAGCATTAGAAAGTTAATGAAAGCTAAAGGTCTTATGTCGACCATGAATTGTTCCTGTTATAGCGAATACACACTCGATTATTACGAGACTACGTTTGTGTTCGGCTTAGTCGATAAGGGCGGGGCTAAAAACTTCCACTCCGCCAAGCTCGACCTGTAAATTGTTGAGGCCGAGTATTATTAAGTGATTACAAAGATTCTAGACCTAAAGTATTGATTTTTCTTACTAAGACCGAAGTTTTGCTTGTTTGTTCACAAAACCATGTGTTTTGAGCGAATCAGGCTCATGGCTACTTGAACTTAGCGAGTTCGTCACTATAACCAAAGCATCTTAGCGAGTATTAACTTGAAACTGTTGAGCACGAAGCTCAAAGTGACTGTTTTAAAGTTGATAAGACATGCTCCGCTGTCGGCACCTCAAGGTGTTGTGCGGCTTTCCACAAGGTATATTTTTGACATGAGTCACCCCCAGTTTGAACTAGTTAAATCCCAACGTATTGAGTCTCTAGCTGTTGATGCGCAGGAGTTTGTGCACCGTCAAACGGGCGCTCGACATTTGCATTTCGCTTCGAAGAATGATGAAAACGTCTTCCTAGTGGGCTTGAAGACTGTTCCAACGGACAATACAGGCGTGGCGCATATCTTAGAACATACAGCGTTATGCGGAAGCGAAAAGTATCCGGTTCGCGATCCGTTCTTTATGATGATTCGGCGCTCACTGAATACCTTTATGAACGCGT
>NZ_LWFT01000126.1:0-760 GCF_001635105.1 Oleiphilus sp. HI0079 | reverse complement strand
TGGCGTATAAAAATCAGTATGAGAATGCATTCTCTCAAATCGAAGTGCAGCTCAAGCGGCGATATGACTTAATTCCTAATCTTGTTGAGGCAACTAAAGCCTATCTGACTCATGAGAAAGAAACGCTCGAAGCGGTGATTAGTGCACGAAATACGGCATTAGCGGGCTTGAAAGAAGCCTCTAAAAATCCAGCAAGTGCTTCTGCTTTGGGCAAGATTGCTTCTGGTGAGGGTATGTTGAAGTCGGCGCTTGGCGCACTCAATGTTGCAGTGGAGGCTTACCCTGAACTCAAAGCGAATCAAAATATCTCTGATTTAACTGAAGAGTTAACATCAACCGAGAACCGGGTTTCGTACTCTCGTCAGGCGTTCAATGATGCAGTGATGCAATTTAACGTTTATCGTCAAAGCTTCCCAAACAACTTTTTTGCACCCACTTTCGGGTTTCGAAGCGATGCTTCTCTTTTGGAGTTTGAGGACAGCGCTCAGATTCAACAGGCACCAAAAGTCAGCTTTTAGTCTTCACGGAGCCTTAAAGAGCAGCAATGAATTTCTATAAGGCTCAAGATTCAGCCCGAAAACAGAGCAAGCGGCTGGTTGTTCTGTTTTGTATTTCCGTCCTTACGCTCATCTTTCTTTCAAATCTATTATTTATTGCTTTCGCTTGGATCAGTGACTTCGGCAACATCGCAACGCTAAATCGTGTTGATGTCTCGAATGCGCCTCCGTTGCAAGCGGCCCTGATCATCATTGAGCGTTTC
>NZ_LWFT01000125.1:0-768 GCF_001635105.1 Oleiphilus sp. HI0079 | reverse complement strand
CCTTCTGCTCGTCCATTTTCTGTTCCGTCATTTAATCTCCTAAACCTTACAGCCTAAATGGGTGGCAAGGTGTCATCGTCTGGTTTCGGTACCAGGCTATCCATATGTGAGCTAGAGCTGCCAGCCATCGAGTCATCATGTGCCGATGCCGCAGCATCATGCGCGGCGTTATTGGAATCGTCTGAACTCGCGTCTTTACCTGCAGCATTGGCGTCTTTGTTGTCTGGATCTGCAAGTGCTTTTGCATCCGCTTTCTCTTTGTGATGTGCGCTTAGATGGTCTGCAATCATGTTCTGCAGTGCATCGTTCGATTCATTATCGGCCGCTGAACCAAACACTTTTGAGGCCCTCTCATCAACTTCCGTTCCCATGGAGCCTGTATGGCTCTGTTTGAGATCGTGAAGCCGACTAAAGTCGACGTCATTTACTTCTGCTGACTCGTCAAATGCAAGCGTAATTGTTGGAATCGTAAGATCATCGACGACAGATTCATCGGGTTCGTCATTTTGAGTATTTGTGACAGGTGCCAAAGACATATCCTTTACCGCAATATGTTCAACGTAATGCCCACTGTGGCCGTGTGTCGCCTGCGCACTCAAATGCACTTCCACAAGCATCTGAGTCGCTGCGACACCACCTTGAGTAATCACAAAATGCTCAATAACATCTCCCGTTACACCGGTCCCAGTTTTATGCACGCCAGAATCTGGAGCCCCAGTGTTATAGGTCACTACACCCGTATTTGGATCGACCGAGAGCGAGCCATAC
>NZ_LWFT01000124.1:0-33841 GCF_001635105.1 Oleiphilus sp. HI0079 | reverse complement strand
GTAAAGATGGTTTGGTTCACATCTCGCAAATTGCTGAAGAGCGTATCGAGAACGTGACAGACGTGCTTTCTGAAGGTCAGATGGTTAAAGTGAAGGTCCTTGATGTTGACAACCGTGGTCGTATCAAGTTGACGATGAAAGACGTTGTTGCTGACGCTGAAGTCTAACTTTAGCTGATCAAATAGCGCGCTAGCGGTATGATATATCGCTCGCGGCTTTCGTGAAAAAGGAGCTCATGTGAGCTCCTTTTTTGTAAGCGTATAGCGAGTATTAGCAAAGATTGACCGGAACACGATATGACTAAGCACTTCACCCGTTCACAACACGAGATTGCCAGCCGAGCCTTGCAGGATTTCTTTATGCTCAATGTGCCTTTGGCGCGTGCGGCGGAGATCTCCGTGCACTCTTATGATGGCGAAAAACTGGTTTTTAAGGCGCCGCTAGAACCCAATATCAACGATAAGGGTACGGCGTTTGGTGGCAGTATTTATGTCTTATGTGTTTCGACAGCGTGGGGTATGAGCTCTATCAAGGCGCAAGAACTAGGGCTCGATGGTGAGCTGGTTGTTGCGAAAGCCGAGATCGAATATCTGCGTCCGCTTAATGAGGATCTCCACGCAGAGGCGGTATCTCCAGATGAAGAATCACTTCAACACTTTAAAGAGAGCTTCGAGCGGCATGGTAAAGCGGTGTTTGAACTGGACGTGGTTGCGAACAATTCTGAGGGAAAAGCCTGTGCGCGTTTTAGAGGTAAATATGCCTTACTGAAACGCAAATAGTTGGAATTTTTAACGCAAAGGGAGGTTTGTCGCCTCCCTTTTTAATGCCTCTTACTTAATGATTTGGCGTGATGCGTTAAGGTACCTGGCTCCGCTTTCGCGAACTTTATCGGCATTTGCGTATTCAGTTGCCTGATGCACGGCCTCCAGATCTTCGGCTACGGTATACATTGAGCTGGTGATGAAAGCCAAAGCGTCTTCCATGGTGTAGGTCAATTCGTGGATCTCATGCAGTGCAAGGGAGTCCAGTTCCCCGTTCAATTTATCTTCAAAGCGCTGGTTGTAATCGTTAAAAACGGCCACAGCTTGAGAAAGCTCCGTAAATGTCTTGCCTTTAAAGTGCTCCGGCTGCTCGCCGTATGCGGCCGAGCCAATGCTGAGAGAAAGGACTAGGGTTGAAAGAAGGTATGTCGGTTTCATGATGTGCCTCTATATTGCAAATAATAATAATTCGTATTTGCAATATAGAGATTTCTAATCTGTTAGGCAAGAAAAATTTGGAGGGTTTCGTCTTATCTCTAGGTTGCGTTTACTTGAGGCGTCCGTCGTTCATTAAAGCGATGACTCTCTTGTGCTCACTTGCCTCAAACTGTTCGTCCAGCAATCTTTCGATTTCTTTGTTCTGATCGCTTTCGGTCATGCTCGAGCTCAAGATTTGATTGCGCGCGTGAGAGAATATGCCAAGTTTGTCTTGCCATGAAGCTCGCTGCTCATCGAGCTTTCTTAGGTCTATTGCAGCCTGCGCACCAAGCGCCTGTTCGCGGGCAGCGAAGACTTCATCTTCGCTTCCGCCGTTCGCTCGTATTTGGCTAACTTCTGTCCGTAACTGAGTGTGAGAGAGCATACGTTTTCGGCTTTTTAAGCTTGATTCGGGTAATAGGCTGAGGGCTTGATCCAGTTTTTGAGCCTTTTCCTTAGTGCTAAGTTGCTCGTCTTGATTGATGCGCATCTGTTCGATCATAAAGGCATTATGTGCATCGTCTTCTTCAAAGAAACTCTCGTATTCACTGTGATTGAAAAAGTTCGTGCGAAACTCCTTCAGAGCTAGTTGGCTTGCGATGATTCTTTCAAGATCACTCCCATTTTCATTGGTAGTCGAAAATTCCTCTTCAAAATCGATAAGGTCAATTTTATAGTCAAGATAGCGTTTCAATAGTGAGAGCGCATCGCTACGAGCCGGTTCAGAAAAGGTCTCATTTATTTCTGCCTGGATGAGTTTGATGATACTTTCAAGGTCTGTTTCATTAAGTGCAGTTAGGTATGAGTCGAACATATGGCGGATGGATCGTGAGGGAACTAGATGGCCTTGATCATCGATTAGATGAGAAAGTGCGTAGTCTAGGCCTGCAATAGATTCTGGCGATGCAAGTGCTTCCTCATCAAGGTTTACTGGCTGTTGATGCAGTGCTGCGTTAATCGATTTTGCCTGCTCCGCAGTGACAACAGTGCTTGCTATCCCTTGCTGTTGATTTGTATTGCGTTGGTCACTTTTAAATACGCCGGGCGAGATAATGAAAATAGCCGCAAAGGTAACGGAGATGGCGACTGTGGTTTTGATGGCCAAATGCGAGTGCAGAGCACGGGCCGCCCATGAAGATTGTTTTTCCGTTTCGTTAACCATTATCAAAAAAACCACAAATGCATCTAAAGGTAAGGGGGAATGAGCGCAGAGAACTGCGCTCATTAAAAGTTTACAAGCCAGCGTTCTTTAAGCGCTTGGCGTGATTTTTAAAGATTGTCTTTGGATCTGTTTCAAAGATGTTGGTCAAACCAAACACGTGATTGTTCGCATCGAGGTGATTTAAGTTGTAGCTATCCTTAATTACCTTACCGAAATGCGATGAGCATACGCCAGTAATACCGTCGTTACGCTCGCCTGAGCCAAGAAATGCCAATGTGGTAATGCCGAATAACGGATCTGAAATGTCAAACGATACGGTGGTGGCTGTTCGATCGCCGCTCCAAGAATAGAGGCGGATGTCGTTGCCATTGATGTTTACAACTTGGTCGCCGCCGCCACAAGCTGTCGCCGGCACTCCATGTGAATAGGTCGCATTAAACTGGGCAGATCCAGCTTCGGTAAATTCGCTGAGCATTGCGAAAATATCGGCTTTGTCTTTGGTGTTATCAGAAAGCAGGTTAACAAGATCGCCGACGGTGTTGGCAAAGGCTGAGAACAGAGTGCCTCCAATTGTTGCTGGTGGAAATGCGCTATTCACAAGGTCTGCAACTGGAGTACCTTTGTTGGGTGTATGAATTGTGGTGACCGAAGCAACGAGATCGGGACGGGTTTCCATTACATAGCGAGAGGTGATGCCTCCCTGACTATGCCCAAGTAGATTAAACTTATGGATACTGCCGCCTGATGCGGCTTTGATGTTTTCCAGTTGCTCAATCAGGTCTTCGCCTCGTCCAACAGAGCTGTCAAAAGCGTTAATCGCCGCAACATAGACTTCTCCGCCTTCTGATTCAAGGTGGCCCGGGATCTGGTGCCAGTAATCAACAATTGAAATGCTGTCGAAGGCAAAAATTCCAGGTACCAGCATCATGGGGTGCTTAGTATCTGCTTCCTTGTTATCAAATAAATCGGTAAACCAGCCTGCCTGTGCAGGAGCAACAGATGCGCAGGTTAGTGCAGCTGTTAGGGCTAGGGTTTTCTTAAGCTTCTTCATTGATCGTGTCCTCATATTTATTTTTATACTGAACTCACAACATCAGTGGCGCACAGCATAGAGCTGCTTAAATAGTGAGCGCTTGTAGAAACTGATGCTCTTCTGGTTTTTTGTGATGATTTGAGTTTAAGGTCACGAATAACACGATCTAATGTGATTAATTTCTTATGACGCGTTAGTCTGATTTTGTAGGCGATTGCTATTTAAAAATAACAATATGAACAGTAAATCTTTGCTCTATCTTTGGAAGGAACGGACGCTTTATTTGGGGCGTTTGGATGAACCTCTTCACTTGTTGCAAGGGGCAGCGACGCTGTGTCTGTCTCTGGAGGGCGTTATGTCGATCCAGGTTTCTGGTCTTGATCGGGAGATTGAAGCGCGTTCTATACTCTTGCCGCCCGGCTGTTCGGTTTACATTGATACCCGAAACCAACTGATTGCAAACTTGAATCTGGACGTGATGGGCTCAGATTACTTCTTTTTGAGCAATATTATGCCGCGAAAAGAAGGGGGCTTGAGTCTGGATCTGAACGAAGAGCACAGCTTTCGGGAGGCGTTCCGAAAAATTCATCAGTCTGCTTATTCTAGCGATGAGGCAAGGCGATATTTGTATGACTTGATGGGTGCGCAGGCGAAGACTGAATTCCCACGCGATGATCGCGTTCAAAAAGTGGTTGAGTCTATTCAAGGCGCGATTGATCATAACCTTCCAATCGAATATTTAGCTAAATCGGTTAGCTTATCTACTCCAAGGCTCGTTCAGTTGTTTAAGCGGCAAACAGGTGTTCCGATTAGGCGTTATCGGCAGTGGCATCGGCTTTTTGTTACTGCGTCACAGATAGGTGAGGGTAAAAATCTAACGGAAGCCGCGCTTGCCGCAGGTTTTGTGGATCTTTCGCACTGTACTAACACCTTTCATCAGATGCTTGGTGTGCGGCCTTCGTATTTCTTGCAGAGACCCGAGGAAATCAAGGTTATCACCCAGCAGGCGTGCGCTTCAGTTGTCGAGGGATGATATGACCTGAACGATTCCTGCACAAAGCGCAGCGATATCACGATCCTCCATCACGTAAGCGGGCATTACGTAAACAAGCTTGCCGAAAGGTCTGACCCAAATGCCTTGCTCTACAAACATGGGCTGAATCTCGGCCATCTTGACCGGCCCTTTTAGTTCCACCACGCCTATGGCACCAAGCACTCGGACTTCAGCAACCATATCTAGATCGCAGCAGGGTGCCAGACCGTTTTCAAGTTGTGAGGCGATGCCTGCAATAAGCGGTTCTAGATCATACTCCATAAGCAAATTTAAACTTGCCAGAGCGGCGCTGCAGGCTAAAGGGTTTGCCATGAAAGTCGGGCCGTGCATGAAAACACCCGGGCTTTGCGATTGGATTGTTTCGGCGATCTCTCGCGTGGTCATCGTCGCGGCCATGGTCATATAACCGCCTGTTAGGGCTTTGCCCATGGTGATGATGTCGGGGATGATGTCGGAATGCTGATACGCAAACATTTTCCCTGTGCGGCCAAAGCCGGTCGCGATCTCATCAAAAATAAGTAAAACGCCGTGCTCATCGCACAGGGTGCGCAGCCGATTGAGGTAATCGGCTGAGTAGAAGCGCATACCGCCAGCGCCTTGAACAATCGGCTCAATAATAACCGCTGCAATTTCTTCACGATGCTGACCGAGTAGGGCGGTCATCTCAGCAATGTCTTGGCCCTTGCAGATGTGGCCGAACGCGGTTTCAGGAGCGGGGGCGAACACATTCTTAGCGAGTGTCTTTTCAAACAAGGAATGCATACCGTTGATGGGGTCGCATACCGACATCGCGCCAAATGTATCGCCATGATAGCCATTACGGACAGTGAGAAAGCGTTGCTTGTTGGGTTTGCCAAGACTAGCCCAGTACTGAATAGCCATTTTCATCGCAACTTCGACTGAAACCGAGCCAGAGTCGGCAAAAAATACCGCCTCTAGGCGTTCGTCATGCAGCTCAAGGAGCTTTTCAGTGAGTTGGATCGCAGGGTCATGCGTTAGCCCGCCAAACATGACATGACTCATTTTTTCTAGCTGTGCATTGAGCGCAGCGTTCATTTTTGGGTGGTTGTAGCCGTGGATGGTACTCCACCACGATGACATGCCATCAATGAGCTCCCGTCCGTCTTTGAGTTTTATTCTGCAGCCACTTGCAGAGTCGACATGGAAGATCGGGTTGTCAGAGCCAATGGCACTGTAGGGATGCCAAATGTGCTGTTTGTCGATATTGATGTCCGTCATGGTGTCGCTCTTTCTCAATTATTTGCGGGTTAGCGTGTTTTATGATTCTGCAATGTCTCTAGTGTTGCCTGAAAGTCTGCCTCGAAAGGGCAGTGTAATTTGAGAGGTTCCCCGCTGACGGGGTGGGTCAAAGACAGATCGCTCGCGGCTAGCATCAATCGCTCACACCCTAACTCTTCGCGAAAAATGCGATTGTGGTTTCCTTTTCCATATTTTACATCGCCTGCAATAGGGTGGCTAATGTGCTTCATGTGGCGACGAAGCTGATGTTTGCGCCCGGTCTTGGGAGCGAGCTCAACATAGCTGTAACGGCAGGTTGGAAAGCGGCCATCGGAGAAAGGCAGTTCGAATGTCTGCAATCGCTGAAGGTGTGTGAGTGCGTTCTTCGCATCTTTGGCATCCGCCTTTTCTTGTTCGCTCTTAAATGCTGCGATCTCTTTCAGTGGGTGATCGATTTCCTGAGTCTCGGCCGTAAAGCCACGAACAATCGCAAAGTAGCGTTTTTGAACTGTCCGGTTCTCAAACTGCTCTGTCACGCGTCGGGCAATATCTGAATCAAGCGCGAACAGTAATAGGCCTGAGGTTGGCTTGTCGAGCCGATGAACCGGGTAAACCCATTGACCAATTTGGTTGCGAAGAATGCGCATTGCATAACGCTTTTCTTGTTTGTCGATTGGAGATTTGTGTACCAGCATTCCTGCAGGTTTGTGAACCGCAATGAGATGCGCGTCCTGAAATAAAATTTCTAGCTTTTCGTCTTCCTGTCTCGAGCGCTCTATCAACGTCGGGTCTTGTGGACTATCTTGGTTCGTTTTGTTCATGCAACAGTCTTTTGATCGCTTAGTTTTAGAGATTCTAACGGTTGTTTGGTACTATCGCGCGGTTAATTTTTACTCTGTACACTCTTTTAAGGAATATCCATGTTCGCAAGCTCTATGCGCCTATCTGCAGTTCTGGCTTCTGTCTTCGTTTTGCTCGCAGGGTGCTCGTCGCAAGAAGACGGTGACGCGCCACAGCAACCGGCGCAAGCGCCGCAAGCCGTTCCGGTAAGCGTGGCAACTGTTTCAGCAATGGAAATGGCCGCCACCAAGGTATACACCGGACGGCTTGAGGCGGACCAGATGGTTGTTCTAAATCCTCAAATTTCTGGGCAAATAAAGCATGTCACGTTTGAAGAAGGCGCGTTGGTAAAACAAGGGGATGTGTTATTTGAAATGCACTCTAGCACCCAGAGTGCGCGTTATAACGAGTTAAGGGCTGAGTTGGAAAGTGCACGCGCTCAGGTTGAGCTGGCGAAAAGAATACTTGATCGAGCCCAGAGCTTGCGTCAGAAGAACTCTTTGTCTCAAGAAGAGCTTGATAATCGAGGTACAGAGTTAACGAAGGCAACCGCGGATGTCGCAGCATTAGAGGCGGCTGTCGCTGGCGCAAAAACCATTCTTAGTTACACCAAAATCAAGGCACCCATTGATGGGCGGATCTCCAGCGCATTTGTGAGCGAGGGCAACTGGATTAATCAGGGGCAAACTCCGCTGACAGAGATTGTATCGACAGAGATTTTTCACGCGTATTTTGATGTAGATGAATCTACTTATTTGGAGCTGCGTAAACTCAGTCAAAACAACCTGAACAACGTCGTGCTGATGGGCATCGGATCTGCTTATGCTTTCCCATTCAAAGGGCGGATTGATTTCGTCGATAACAAGGTGGACGTGACAACGGGCACCATTCGGTTGCGTGCCGAGTTCATTGATAAGGAACAGCAGCTAACAGCAGGCTTGTTTGTGCGTTTGATGTTGCGTGTTGAAGACCCGAAAGAAACCGTCTTGGTGAAAGAAACTGCCATCGCGACCGACCTAAACTCCAAATATGTACTTGTGGTTGATGAGAACGATATGGCGCAGTACCGTCCAATTCAAACGGGGTTGCGTTACGGACCTTTGCGCGCAATTACATCCGGACTCTCGCCAGAAGAGCGCATTATCGTGTCTGGTTTGCAGCGCGTTTTTCCAGGTATGCCCGTGGCGCCTGAAGAGACCACCATGGTCGATGAGGCTTTGCTCGAAGAGCTAAGAAAAGATCAAGCCGCGTTGGTTCAGAACTAGGGAGTAGTAATGAATTTTTCGCAGTTTTTTATTGTTCGACCGATTTTCGCGAGCGTGCTCTCGCTGCTTATTTTTATTGCCGGTTTGATCGCGGTCTTCCAGCTTCCAATTACAGAATATCCTGAGGTTGTTCCTCCTACGGTCGTTGTGAATGCGAGTTATCCTGGCGCAAACCCTGAAACCATGGCGGAAACCGTAGCAACGCCGCTCGAACAAGAGATCAATGGCGTTGAGGGGATGTTGTATATGTCCTCACAAGCCACCTCTGACGGGAGTCTGGCGATCACTGTGACGTTTGAGCTGGGTACCGATGTGGATGATGCGCAGGTGCAAGTTCAAAATCGTGTTGCTCGGGCTGTTCCTCGTTTACCGCAAGACGTGCAGCGTCTAGGTGTGACCACAACAAAATCGTCGCCAGACCTGACGATGGTCGTCCACTTGCTCTCGCCGGACGATCGTTACGACATGCTCTATCTCTCCAACTTTGCCAAGCTGAAAGTCCGTGACGAGCTTGCCCGTTTGGAAGGGGTTGGTAATGCGCTGGTGTTTGGTGCAGGTGATTACGCTGTTCGTATTTGGTTAAATCCGGAAAAAGTCGCGGCGCTAGGTATGACGACGACAGACGTCATTGGCGCGATTCGCGAGCAAAATCGGCAGGCTGCAGCAGGCACGATCGGTGCTCCACCGAGTGCTGAAGACAACCCGTTTCAGTTGTTGATTAAGGTAAAAGGTCGTCTTGAAGGCATTGAAGAGTTTGAGAATGTTGTGTTGCGAGTGGGCGCTAGCGGCGCCATTACACGTCTTAAAGACGTTGCGCGTGTAGAGTTAGGCGCAAACAGCTACGCGCTTCGTTCGTTACTTGATAACAAGCAGGCGGCTGCCATTGCGATCTTCCAGCGTTCAGGCTCGAATGCTATCCAGATATCCAATGACGTTCGCGCGCGTATGGCAGAATTGCAAAGAACGTTTCCTGAGGGCATGGAATACAAAATCGTTTACGACCCGACGGTGTTCGTTCGTGGCTCGATTGAAGCCGTTGTAAAAACCCTGCTTGAAGCGATGCTCTTGGTGGTGATTGTTGTTCTGCTGTTTTTGCAGACATGGCGTGCCTCGATTATTCCTCTCGTTGCGGTACCGGTGTCATTGGTTGGCACCTTCGCGGTCATGCATGTGTTCGGGTTTTCGTTGAATGCCTTGACGCTGTTCGGTTTGGTATTAGCCATCGGTATTGTGGTCGATGATGCGATTGTTGTTGTCGAAAACGTCGAGCGCAATATCGCGCTTGGTCAAACCCCAGTGGAGGCGACCAAAAAAGCGATGCGCGAAGTTACAGGCCCGATTATCGCGACCTCTTTAGTGTTGAGTGCGGTGTTTATACCAACGGCTTTTATTTCAGGTTTGAGCGGGCAGTTCTACAAACAGTTTGCCCTCACCATCGCCATTTCGACCATTATCTCTACCTTTAATTCTTTAACGCTTAGTCCGGCGTTGGCAGCTGTATTGTTGAAGCCGCACGATGCAAAAAAGGATTGGTTGTCACGGGTGATCGATGGGCTGTTTGGCCGTTTTATCTTTGCGCCGTTTAATCGATTCTTTGGTGCGTTAACCAATGGTTATACGTCGCTACTGAAGATTATTGTGCGTATTGCCATTTTTGTGTTGATTCTCTACGCAGGCATGATGGCGGCTACCAAGTACTTGTTTGATACAACGCCAACAGGCTTTGTTCCGCAGCAAGATAAAATGTATTTGATCGCATTCGCCCAGTTACCTGATGCGTCGAGCCTCGATAGAACCGATGCTGTGATTCAGCAAATGGCAGCGATTGCGCTTGAACACCCGGGTATTGAATCTGCGGTCTCTTTTCCAGGCTTATCCCCTAATGGCTTCTCGGTCTCTTCAAACGAGGGGATTGTTTTTGTCACCCTCAAACCCTTTGAAGATCGACAAACGCCCGATATGTCGGCGAACGCCATTGCGGGTGCGCTCAACATGCAATTTGGGGTGATTAGCGATGCCTTTGTTGCGATTTTCCCACCTCCTCCGGTCATTGGTCTGGGCACCACGGGTGGCTTTAAATTACAGATAGAAGATCGTGCGAACTTGGGTTATGAGCGTTTGTATCAGGAAGCGCAAAAGGTGGTGGGTCAGGCATGGCAAACGCCTGAGTTAACGCAAACCTTCTCGTTCTTCCAAGTAAACGTACCCCAGATCGAGATCGATATCGACCGCGAAAAAGCCAAAGTACATGGCGTCGCGATCTCCGATATTTTCGACACCCTGCAAGCTTATATGGGCTCGGTGTATGTGAATGATGTGAATCTCTTTGGTCGAACGTATCAGGTCAGCGTGCAGGCTGATCAGGCATTTCGTGCGGACGAGACACAACTGGAACGACTCAAAGTGCGCAATAAAGACGGCGATATGGTGCCTTTGTCGTCCTTTGTACAAATTCAGCACGGTGCTGGGCCAAACCGTGTCGGTAAGTACAATGGCTATATTGCTGCAGACATTAATGGTCAGGCGGCGCCCGGTTATAGCTCTGGGCAGGCGGAAGAGGCGATTATCAAGATTCTTGATGAGACGCTGCCAAACGGCATGGTTTACGAGTGGACTGACTTGAAGTACCAGCAAATTCTTGCGGGCAACACCATGGTGTATATCTTCCCGCTTGTGGTGTTGTTGGTGTTTCTTGTCTTGGCCGCGCAGTACGAGTCGTGGTCAATGCCAATGGCGATTATTCTCATTGTGCCAACCGTGTTGTTGTCGTCGATGACAGGGGTCGTGCTTTGGGGTTTAGATAACAACATCTTTACCCAAATAGGCTTTATCGTGCTGGTGGGGCTCGCCGCCAAGAATGCGATACTAATTGTGGAGTTTGCGAAAGAAAAAGAAGACGAAGGTATGGCCTTACTTGCTGCGACGCTGGAAGCAAGCAAGCTGCGCTTCAGGCCGATCCTGATGACATCAATTGCCTTCATTATGGGCGTTGTGCCGCTGGTATTCTCAACGGGTGCCGGTGCAGAAATGCGTGAGGCGATGGGGGTGGCCGTGTTCTCCGGAATGATCGGTGTGACGGTGTTTGGCTTGTTGCTGACGCCGCTATTTTACGTGCTCGTGCGGAGGTGGTTCGGTAAGGCTTAAACAAAAAGGCCAGAGTAACAGTGTGTTGCTCTGGCCTTTGTTCTTGATCGCTTCGTTTTAAAACTCTGCCTGCATCACCTTTTCGACAATGCGGTGATAGCTCTCTGGTAACCATCTTCCTGCCCAATCAAATAGGTAGGCATCTTTGCCGATAAGGATCTTATACTTTTTCTTCTTAACGCCATTCAAAATGGTGGTTGCCGCAACATCCGGAGTGGTAAAGGTCAGCTTATCAAACAGTGCGACAACATCTTTTTTGGAATGACTTGGCTTCGCGCCACGATAGAATCGGCCGCTTTTGGCAATGTTGGTTTTGATGCCGCCAGGGTGGACGGTAATTGGCGTAACGTTGGTGTTTTTCAACTCCAAGCGAAGCGCTTCTGTGTAACCTTTTACCGCGAATTTGCTGGCGTTGTAGGCGCCCTGTGTTGGTATGCCGACCAAGCCAAAGACACTAGAGATGTTAACCACAGCTGAGTCATCAGAGCGTTTGAGCAACGGTAGAAACAGCTTTGTACCATGCACCACACCCCAGAAATTGATATCCATTAACCATTCAAAATCTTCATAGGTGGTGTCTTCAACGGTCTGCGACAACGCGACGCCAGCGTTGTTGACGATCATGTCGGCCAAGCCGTATTTCTTATCGACCGCGTCAGAAAACGCTTGCATCTGGTCTTTTTTGGATACGTCTACGAGCATGCTCAGCAAGCGGGTATCATCCAATTTGAGTATGCCAATTGTTTCATCTAGCGCAGCCTGATTTACATCGGAGATAGCCAGTTTGGCGCCTTGTTCCGCAAGTTGCATGGTGAGCGATCGGCCAATGCCGGAGCCTGCACCCGTTACAATGCACACTTTATCTTTGAAATTTTTCATAGTGGAGGACGTTCTTTTAAGTTGTTGTTTGTAGCGTCATGCTAGCACCCGCGCCAAAGTGCTCCAACTCTTGCGGCTAGGAGCAATTTTACTTATTCGGCCATCTTTTCTTTCGGCTTAGAAACACAGCAGTATCTAGTGGAATAGGGAGGTGTGATCGCGCGTCAGAAAATGGAGGTATGGGATGCTTGGAGTACCGTTTATACTTGCCGACGAATGCAAGGTATCTAGTGGTGCGATAAAAAACAGGTGCGAGATGGTAGCAAGAACTAAGTTGGTGTTGGTGGGGATGTTATGGCTGTTGGTTTGCGCCGGCGCCGATGCGAAAGAAAAACTGACTAATGACCCTACAAAGATCGAAACGAAGCTGGGGCTTGGCTATCAAGATGACTGGTCTTTTAGTGGGTCTCTGGCCTTTGATCCAGTGCGGAAAATCAATCTAAGTGTGAAAGCGGATGGTAACGAATGGCGAGGCGGCGGCTCTTGGTTGTTTGATATTGGCATTGTGAATCTAAACTTCGGGCGCACCGAGTTTGACAATGGTAATACCCAAGATTCCTATAGTGTAGGGACATTTTTACCGCTGAGCATTTTTGGTTTTGCGCCCGGAGGTGTACAGATTTTTCCTATGTTCGGATACGCGTATTCCAATGGTGAAACGATCTGCGACACGCGCCCGGAAGACTCGGAGTGCTACGGATTTATTTCACCAGAAGACGGGTTTTTAATCTATATCCCGACTGAAAATCACAGTGGATATATAGGCGCACTTGCGTTAAAGCCGTTAAGTGACGAGTGGACCCTGCTCACCGTTCTCAACTATACCCAAGGTAGTGATGATTTTAACTCTGCATTTGGCGCGCTAGGCGCTGGTTACACGTTAAATAAGCGCCACTCTATGAGCTTGATGGCCTTCTCGGTGGATAATACCTATGGCGATAAATCGGGTATTGGTGCGTCCTACAAATACGCATTTTAAGGGCGCGTTCTTCGGGCTTTCTATGTGCTTGTGAAGCAGCTAGAAGACTCTGAAGAAGATCACGCCTATTGGCTAGAGCCGCAACTCGGGTTGATTGACAAGATGGGCCTACCAAACTATTTGCAATCACAGATCTAACAAATACTGGCGCAAAAGCCCCGCACAGATGTGGGGCTTTTTTGTTTGTGGTCGGTGAGTCGTATGCAAACAAAAGCAGAACTAAGTCTTCCCCGTAGGCTTCAGGCAAAGGGGCGGTGCATACTAGACGGGTTATGCTTCGCCATCACGCGCGTAGCCTCTGAAAGAATAAATAGTCTTACCAAACATTAGAGGCTCCCGCTTAAGCAGGCGAACCTTGTTACCCTTGGCATAGTATTTAGATCTAGGAATGACGACGAAAACCTGTTCGCCGTTGTCTAGGGTAACGACTAACTTTAACGTATGACCTTCTTCATGTTGCCTCGCAGTTAAAGAGGCGACAATACCTTCGACCTGCGATTGATCACCAAGAAGTGGCATCGTTAACGCTGCAACTACGAAAGCTATAACCCCGAGAATTGACGTCCATTTTGCGACGTTCCTGAAACGCTGACGTCTCAGATATTGGTCTATCTTTTTATTCGTTTCATTCATACAGAAAAAGCACACCACCGCGCTAAAGGGCAGGGTGTTGTGGGGGCTGAGGGTTAGAGATCCTCGGCTACCCGATTTAAATCATTATTCATAGTGATAACGGCAAGAGATAATTGTTAACTTATTATCGTCAACAGCATAAACCAATCGATTGCTATCATCTATGCGCCTGGACCAAAAACCTGCCAAGTTTTCTTTGAGCGGTTCTGGCTTGCCTATACCCTCAAAAGGGCTGCGTTGTGTATCGGTTATGAGTTTATTGATACGTTTAAGTGTTTTCTTATCTTGGCCTTGCCAATATAAATAATCAGACCAAGCCGCCTTGGTCCATGCCAATATATCAATCATTGAGCAATCCATGCTCCTCGGCTTTACCTGCACGATATTGTTGGATTGATTTACTTAGATGAGCTGCATTTGCGGGACTCTTGAGCAAGTGCACGGTTTCCATTAGCCCATTAAATTGATCAAGTGACATAACGACAGCATCCTCTGCGTCACGTCTTGTGATAACCGTATAATCAGCATCATCTACCACCTGATCTAATACACTTTTAAGCTGATTTCTAGCTTCGGAGAAATTAACAACTTTCATAATCACCACTCTATATGTACAATTTATAAGACAAGTATATCCTGTTCTATATATTGTGCAAGTATGAGCTACTAATAAGATTTAACGCCAAGCTAAGCGGCAAAAGCTGCGTAGCAGTTTTTGTCCTTGCTTGAGCGCCTTGTTATGCATTATTTTCCTGCTTTACCGGCTTCAAGAATTGGGAGGCCAGCTTCGGTGGGGATGTATATGCGCTCTCCTTTACCGTCTTGAAGCCCCTTAATCCAGACGTACCTGAGATATTCTTCGTTGTTTTTGAGTGACTCACCAATAATGCGGTTGGCTTCTGCTGCGGCTTTGGCTCGCTCAATGTCGGCTGCGCCTTCAGCTTTTGCGCGGACAATTTTTGCCTTGCCCTCTGCTTCGGCTAATGTGACTTTTGCCTTTGCTTGCATTAGAGCGGCTTGCTCTCTTGCTTTGGCTTCTTCTATGAGTATTTGTTTAGACCATTCAGCTTCTTTTAGTGCTGCCCGGCCATTTAATTCCATTTTATATACGTTGTATTTTGGCCAAGCCCAAAAAGCTAACACGATAGCAATTAGCCCTACGACGACAAGAAATACTAATGAGCCTAATGCTAGTGCCTGTCTATTTTGATACATCTATCTCTCCGTTGTGATGCATAACGCCTGCAGCTGCGGCCGAGCGAAGCGAGGTCCAGCCCAAGGTTCCCTTGGGCGATGCAGGCTGCACTTGTTACATGCCTGTGATTAGTTGGATAAGCTACCATAGATCGCGTTACATCCTTGTTTTGACCATAACCGCTCGTTTACCAAGCGCCAATCATAGTTAAGCTCTTTGGTTAGCTTCTTTTTCTCATCTTTATACTGAGGCCCAACTTCGGAAAAACCCTTTAGCATAAATCCAACAAAAACATCCTTACCCATTATATCTAGGAAATATTCGGTAGATTCGTTTTTTGATGCGCTTTCTAACACAAGCATGTTTTCTACATTTTTTATCATCGCTTTGTAGAAAACTTTAATGGCTTCTTGCGCCTTTTCATCAGAAGTGAAGTTACCTAAAGCCACATCAGCGCACTTTGCATAATCCAAAGTAACTTGTGCCAAACGTTCGGTCTCTTTGCTTTCTGCATATGCATTCAATGAAGCACTAGCAAAGAAAATTATCGCGAATAGACTTCGTAGCATGTTGTCTCCTTTGAGCATGTAACGCCTGCCACAAGGGCTTGGGTAAATTGGCGGGGTTTTTGCGTCTTTTTGCAAAAACAGTGTCGATTTACCCAAGTCCGCTTGCTGGCACTTGTTATATTTTATTTTCGCTGAAAATCCAGAGATTCACCGTCTTCAATAGTGCCGTTCAGGTTGTCATCAAACTGCAATGTAAGCACATCGCCAGATACTTGCGCAAAAAGAGTGGTTAGACCATTTGCGGCATCCGTAAGACCGGTATCCCCATTACCATCAAATATCTGAGTAACCGTCAGTTCTCCGGTTGAATTATTTCTGGTATACGTACCCCATTCCATGCCCGATGGCTCGCCACTTACATCAATTGGTGCTTCTTCATCTACCTCTAGATGAACATAGGTACCGTCTGCAAAGAACACAAAAGCCAACAAATCATTATCGGTGAGATCGGTAGTCCATACCCCGAGTAAATTATTGGACGCAGATCGAGAAAATTCTAAAGATTCATCTTCTTCAATAGTGCCGTTCAGGTTGTCATCAAACTGCAATGTAAGCACATCGCCAGATACTTGCGCAAAAAGAGTGGTTAGACCATTTACGGCATCGGTCAGACCGGTATCCCCATTACCATCAAATGTCTGAGTAACCGTCAGTTCTCCGGTTGAATTATTTCTGGTATACGTACCCCATTCCATGCCCGATGGCTCGCCACTTACATCAATTGGTGCTTCTTCATCTACCTCTAGATGAACATAGGTACCGTCTGCAAAGAATACAAAAGCCAACAAATCATTATCGGTGAGATCGGTAGTCCATATGCCTGTAATGTTTGAATTTGCTACAAAATCCTCACCCGCATCGACCAATGTATCTTCAAAGTGAGCTATCGCATCATTTTGGGATATGAGTACAGTGTTCGTGGAACCTGAGTTTGCCACTAGCGTTGTCACGGCAGACGATGATTCAAAATCAATTATTGATAATTCAAAACCAACTGGTGTAGCTACAGTTTTTGCTGCGTCGGCTATTGTAATCCCATTGTCAGGATTTCCATCTTCATCTAGCGATTGAAGCAACCTAATAATATTAACAACCATTGAATCAGAGGTGTCGTCGCTATCAGCCAAATCCAGAGGTGTCACTGTACCTTTTGCGGTAACAGGTGGTAATTCAAGATCGCCGATAAAGAAAGTAACCGTTTCACCCTCAATGTAGTCGTATTTGCCATCGGAATTTGTAACGCCTTCTAAGGTTTCCGTCCTATAGCCAATATTGGCAACGGCACTATCTAAGAAAACACCTGTTTTAGTATTGGTTGAGCCATTGTTACTTGAGGATGAACTACCTCCCCCACATGCAACTAATCCAGCACATAGCCCTACTAGTAAAATACTATTTTTCATCGTTGTACTCCGTTTGGTTGGTTTAAATATAACAGTTGAATATACGTCTCGCGACGCACGTCTTACGACGGTATATTTTTTTGATTGTTGTTCCTTACTTACTTGGTAGGTCCAACCTTCCTTGAGCTTCTTATCCTAAGTTGAAAAGTGTCGTTTTGGAAGTGCGTCTCGCGACGTATATCCCAATTCAGCGTACGTTTTTTTAAATCAAAAATTCTAATTGATTCAATGGTTTAAGCGGGCGTGACGCTTTTGCTTGTTTTTAAGCGTCGCAGAGACGTAAAACGGATTGGCTTTCGCTTAACAGCGGGGCTCTTCATCCGAAGCGTTCGTCGAGCTGCCAGTCAAGGGACAATAATCGGATAGGTACTAATAAACCCTCTAAAGTCCGCTTTCGATGAACAGGCATTGAGCTGTCACAGCGAAGCAGACGTGAGCGATGCCTTGAAGCAATGCCTTAAAGCAATGCCTTAAAAAGAGCTGTGCATTTGGCGTTGCGCGAAGATAGAACGCGTTACCAGCGCGAGAACTGGTGCTCGACGAAACCCCAGACGCCCTCAAGTACGATGTCGTTTTTGCCGGGTAATTTGATAACACCATGAAACTGGCCAAATATTTGGTGGAAGTTGGTCGCTAAAACAAACAGGTTGAGCTCTTCGCTATGCTTGCCGACTGGCTGAAAGCGCAGATCGACGCTGCCATCGCGCGACAGTGCCCGCCATTCACCCAGCATGTGGTCGCGGCTGTAATCGAATTGTACTTGCGGTAGCTCGATACATTCGGAACCTAGCCAAATGCAGTTTTCGGAATAGCCGGTTTCGTTCACTCCCCAGCTTATATTCAAGCCAAGCGCAGGACGCTTTTCCGTCGGGGGCAAGCTAAAGCATGCCCAGTTCCAAAAGGTATCACGGCGCATAAATCCGGCTGAAAAATCGTGGTGTCCATAACAGTGAACATCGTTCAGGTTGATCTGGCCAAGCGCGCACTTCAGCGTGCCTTGCACTGGCAGCGCAGCGGTTTTCTGTGCGTATACCCAGCCATTTACCGCACATGGTGTGCAGAGGCTCTGGGTTTGATAGTCAGCCGGCTCATCCATCCATGCATCGATTTGAAGCTCGGCCCCAAAATCAATAGATAGATGTTTTCTTCGTGTTCCATCGTTGTTGAGCGTGTATCGCTGAGAGGCCGCTTTGTTGGCTTTTTCGAAGCGGCTAATGCCATTGTCAGTGCGGTCGCTCATGCTCATGCCTATCGACAATGGTTGCTTGAACTGCCATGTCAGCATCTTGTTATCGGATGGACGGAAAACATAAACAAAGCAAGCCCCAATATATCGGATGTCGGCAAATGCACAGCCAAAAATAAGGTCTTCACCGATCGCACCAAAATACTGAAATTGCTTGTAAGCAAAGTGTTTTTTTAGAGCGCTAGCCGGTTTGTTCATCACCGTTCGAAAGTCGAAATCTTGGCCGTTAATTTGGTTTACCGGCGCTTCGAAATGGCCATGACGGAATTGACCATCTGCGTCTACCAGCTGTTCTATTTGTTTTTTCATGGTGATATGTCGGGTGAGCAAGGGTTTTTGTTATCGCTGAATCTTAACGCAGATTCGTGCACGGTTTAAAACAAATGCGCGCACGATGGACAACTTGCGCACAAATACGCACTTTGCATCTTGGTTTGGGTAAGCGCTTTGTGTACTCTTTTCACGCCTATAACTTTGCTTATAAGACTATTCGATTAATGGACTTTTCAAATCTCGTTTTACGACCCTTGATTTTCGTTTGTGCTTTTGCGCTTTCTAGCCTTGCGTTTGCTGAGCAAGATGAAACCCGAACTACGCCTGCTTGGGATTGGGATTTGTTTGACGGTGTTGGTTGGACGCCTCGTTACACCTACTTATATAAAGACAACGTCATCGGTATCGCGCACTACGCGGGTTTGTCTTATTTCAACAAAGAAGGTGCTCAAATGACAGGTGCCACTTTTCGCTACGGGCACGGGAGCAAAGGGCACAAGTATAATGTAGCTTATACAAATTCAACGTGGCATTGGGGGGTCGACTTTGGCTTTTCTTGGCATGTTCTTGATGCAGGAAACTTTACGATCCCAGATCCAAACGGCATTGAGCAGTTGGGGCTAGAGCTGAGTGTTCGATACCGAACTGTTTCGATCACGGCAACGCACACCGAGGGTTATTCTTGGGCCACCTTAGGCTTGAACCTGGAAGGTCTTCCTTTCCTTGAAGGTTGGTAAACACCTTGTTTACAAATCTGGCGTTCGTTTTAAATCAATGGTTTTACTCTGCATTAAGGTGCGCAAGGTCGACGATTTAAACTCACGTTGATACAGCACAAAGACGATGCTGGTTGCCGCCACCATAAAGAGAATCGGATTGATAAACCACGCTAATATGGAGATTGAGAAGTAATAGGTTCTTAGTCCCATATTGAAGTTATGTGCCGCCATCGACCCCATCTTCGCAAGCCGCTCTGCAAGCACCCGATGCTCTTTTGGTTTTTCTTCGCGCGAACACACCGGCGCTCCGCCAATCATCACTGTCACAAAGCCATACTGCCGCAAGCTCCAAGTGAATTTGAAGAAGGCGTATACGAAAACCACAATCAACAGTAGAAATTTCAGTTCCCATTCGGCACGTGTCGCTGGCATCACAAAGGGCAGATCTTCAAGCAGGCCTATCGCTTTGTCTGTTGAACCAAGGATTGTCAGTAAGCCCGCTAAAATCAGCATCGTCGTGGATGCAAAGAATGAAACGCTGCGCTCAAGATTGGCGATCGCGGTGTTATCTGCAACGCGAATCTCGCGCTCCAGCATCTCATTCATCCAGTCTAGGCGGGCCAGATACAAGAGACTCGCGAGGCAGGGCGTATCATGAACACGGCGTCGGGTATATGCGCTATACCCTTTGAAGCAAAGTAAAAACCAGCATACAGCGATAACATCCATCCATATGGAGGCAATAAATTCGGGTAAAGGCATAGCTTGCTTCGGCACCTGATGAAGTTTTAGTGTGTGTTCTTTTATACAGCATAGAACAGTCTAATTCAGCCATAGATCTGGAATAGCGATAAATGGCTTTGCTATAGTGCTTTATCTTTACAGTATAAAGACTGTTTTGACTTTAATGATCGATTCGGAGAAGAGCATGACTCAGGTTGAGAAGCACCCCGCGAGTGCGGTTGAGCACTGGCATAAGTTGTTAGCAAGCAGAGATCCTTCGGGCTTAAACACCTTGCTGGCGGATGATGTTGTGTTCTATTCCCCGGTGGTGCACACCCCTCAAAACGGCAAGCCCATTACGAGCATGTATCTATCGGCCGCGTTTGTGGTGTTCTTTAATGAGAGCTTTAAGTACGTGCGCGAAACCATCGCTGACGATCATGCCATTTTGGAGTTTCAAACAGTGGTCAATGGCATTGAGGTGAATGGTGTCGACATGATCAGTTGGAACGAGCAAGGCCAGATTACCGAGTTTAAAGTGATGGTCCGGCCGTTAAAGGCGATCCAAACCATTCATGAGATGATGAAGAGCATGCTTGAGAAAATGCGCGGCTAAGGCAGCTCATTCACGGCTTCTGTGTGTGGGTCTAAGTGGACCAATACATCGACATCATGAAACGCGTCTTCAATCTCCGCTTCTATTTGCTCTCCGATCTGGTGCGCTTTGCTCAGCGGTGTTGAGCCTTGCATGACCAGATGCATTTGAACGAACTTGGTCCGCCCTGATTGGCGTGTGCGCAAGTCGTGTACTTCGAGAATTTCCGCCGGGGCGTTGGCAATCGCCAGTATCTGCGTTTGCTCTTCTTCAGGAAGCTCTCTGTCTAGCAGATGGTGCATCGCCTCATCGCCAATATCCCACGCGGATTTCAAAATATAAATACCAATCGCGAGCGCGATAATTGGGTCTGCCTGCACGATACCCTGCTGATAAAGAACGAGCCCGATAAGTATGCCCGTGTTTGATAGTAAGTCGGACGCGTAATGCAGCGAGTCCGCTTTGATGGCAAGTGAGCCGGTCTTTTTCGCGACAAAGCGCTGAAAGGCAACCAGAACAAAGGTTAATAGAATCGAGATGCCGACCACGACACTGCCCACTTCGATAGAGCGAAGTTCGCTTGGATTCACCATGCGTTCAATCGAGTAGATAATCAGAAATAGGGCCGAACTAGAGATGAATAGCGCCTGCCCAAGCCCCGCCAAAGACTCTGCCTTACCATGTCCAAAGCGGTGTTCGTTATCGGCTGGCACCATGGCATAGCGAATCGCAAACATATTGATGAGCGAGGCAAGCAAGTCCAAAAGAGAGTCGACCAAAGAGGCAAGTACGCCAATCGAGCCGGTCGAAAACCAGGCGTAAATTTTCATCAGCAGCAATAGGATTGCGACGCACACAGAAGCCCAGCTTGCTAGCTTGATCAGTTTATTAAAGTGCGCTTGTTTGTCTGTGAGAACGTTTGCCATGGGAGCTTACTTAATTCGTTGAAAACATGGTGTATAGTACTTTGTTGGGCGCTACCTTCAAACTAAAGAGTGCCTAAATTACAAGAAGCGTTTGGAGGTTTTTATATGAGCTGGGTTCAGCAATCGATTAAATTGATCTTGGCCGAAATGCAGCGATCATCTGACACGCATTTGTTTCAGGTTCCGATGCCGGATAGTTATCAGGATATCCAGGTCTACATAAAAGACGAATCCACACATCCGACGGGTTCGCTCAAACACCGCTTAGCGCGCTCATTATTTTTGTATGCGTTGGCGAATGGATATGTCGGAGAAGACACCACCATCATTGAAGCTTCTTCAGGTAGTACAGCTGTTTCTGAGGCGTACTTTGCTCGGCTACTTGGTTTGCCCTTTATCGCGGTCATGCCCGACACCACCTCAAAGCATAAGCAAGCCCAAGTCGAGTTTTATGGCGGGCGCTGTCACCTAGTGAAAGGCAGTGAGATTTACTCCGAATCAGAACGCCTTGCCCGCGAGCTAAAGGGCTACTACATGGATCAGTTCACCAACGCGGAGCGCGCGACAGATTGGCGAGGCAATAACAATATTGCAGATTCGATTTTTCATCAGATGCGATGTGAGCCAAATCCCGAGCCAACATGGATTGTTATGAGCGCCGGAACAGGAGGCACATCAGCAACAATCGGGCGCTACATTAATTACAAAGGTGCAAACACCAAATTGTGCGTGGCGGATCCTGAGCATTCGGTGTTTTATGATTACTATCAAACCGGTGATGCAGGACTCACACATGATCGCGGTTCTGCAATTGAAGGTATTGGCCGTCCAAGAGTCGAGCCATCGTTCATACCTTCTGTCGTGCATCGGATGATGAAAATACCGGATGCGTCATCCTATGCTGCGATGCGACATTTGAGCGATTTACTGGGCTTAAGAGTAGGTGGTTCAACCGGAACCAATCTCTACGCAACCTATCAGCTTGCATCTGAAATGAAGTTGCAGGCCGAGCGCGGCTCGATCGTCACGATGTTATGTGATCGTGGGGATCGTTATCTCGATACCTACTATAACGACGAGTGGTTGCAGCAACATGGCTACCACCAAAGTATGCAGAGTGTTCGGCAGCAGCTGCAGACATTTTACCAGTCTGGGGTGTGGCAGTAGATTTTCGTTCCATGCGTTATTTGCTAAAGATAACCGAGATTAAAACCAGTACAATCTTGGTTATCGGTTGCCTCAATCTCGGACACTCCCTTTTCATTTAGGTTTGCTATCAGCTATGGATACGTTTTTTATTGCAGTGCTCGCTTCTTCTGTTTGTTTGTCTTTGTTGGTCGGATTTGTTCTGGCAAAGTTGAAGGCGTCAACTCAGCAAAAAGCCTTGGAACTGGAGCTAGCAGAAATAAAAACCCGCTATGAGCACGAGCGTGAAAGTCTCGAAGCGCTTCAGGCACGCATGGATGAGAGCCAGCTCCTGCTGCGTGAAGAGCTGACGGATCTTAAATCTGAACTGGCTCATTCTCGCGATCAGTCAAAACAGTTTGAAGTGCTCGCCGAGCAGCGCGCTCAGCAAGCGAAGGGTTTGCAGGAGCAGTGCGATAAATTGTCGCTTCACTTAGACGAAACCCGCGCGAGCTTGCGTGACACAGAGTCGAACTACGAGCGCCTGAATACCTCGATGGAAGAGCGAGAAGCGAGCCATAAGCGAGAACTTGAAACCTTCAATAAGCAAAAAGAAGAGCTCAAACTTCAGTTCCAGCAGCTTTCCAACGAGATTCTACAAAGCAACTCAAAAGCCCTTCAGGAAGCGAATAAAGAGAGCTTAAGTGCAACGATCAACCCCTTTAAAACCTCGATTGAAGAATTTAAAAAGAAGATTGATGACAACGTACACCGCGAGACTATGCAGCGCTCTGAGCTGAAAAAAGAGCTCGAGTCATTGAAAGAGCTTAACCTTAAAATGACCACCGAGGCGCACGAGCTTTCGACGGCACTGAAAGGTCAGAAAAAACTGCAAGGTAACTGGGGTGAGTTGGTGCTGGAGAATGTGCTTGAACGCTCTGGGTTGCAGCTGGGTAAAGACTATAAGCGTGAAGTGTCGTTCAATACGGAAGAGGGTCGTCAAAGACCTGATGCCGTTGTGTATTTGCCGCAAGACAAACATCTCATTATCGATGCCAAGGTATCACTCAATGCGTATACGCGCTTTGTGAATTCGGATGATGAGACCGAGCGCGCGCTTGCCCTAAAAGAACATGTTAGCTCGATGCGTGATCGAATAACCGAACTTGCTGATCGCGATTATTACAAGTTGCCGGGTATGAATTCTCCTGAAATTGTCTTTATGTTTGTGCCCATTGAATCGGCATTTGTTGAAGCATTGAAGGCCGATGAGTTGCTGTTTCAGGAAGCCATTGTCAATAATGTCTTGGTCGCCACGCCGACGACCTTGCTTACTAGTCTCAATATCGTCCGACAGCTATGGCGATATGAAGATCAAAACAAGCATACCGCTGAGCTTGCCAAAAAAGCCGATGGCGTATTCAAAAAGCTGAATACCTTTCTGTCGAGTTTTGAGGGAGTGAAAAAAGGTCTCGATCGAGCCCAAGAAGCCTACGTGAAGGCAGAAGGGCAGCTGGTGAGCGGGAAGGCCAACTTGGTGAAACAAGTGAGTGAATTTAAGAAGCTCGCGCCGGCTATTAAGGCCGAGTTGCCAGAGTATTTTACGGATAAAGCAGAGTTGGAAATTGATCTGGTATCCGACTCGGAAGAGCCATCTCTAGAGGCCTCTCTAAAGCCAGAGCAGCAAGAGCTATTGAAGATAGAGGCCGAGCAATAATGCTGCATCAAGCGGCTAGGCTTCGGGTTAGGGCACTGCGATGCCTCTGTATTTTGGTTTGTTTTTTACTGATGACTTCGTGTGCAAGCAGCTTAACGTCCAAGTCGGCCTTGCGATTCAACGGTATCGAAATTCTCAATCTTACCAATGATGATATTCGGAATATGCAGATTGAGGTAACTGAATTTCATCGTAAGTTTGCCTGCGGCATTATTCTCCATCGCTCAATGTGTATGAATGGTTTTCATGCGCGAGAACTCGAAGAAAACGATATTGTGATTACTTGGGAACAGCGGGGTCAACAACATAGCATTGGGCCTGTACGCGTCCAATCGCCGGCGCAATACGATCCAAATATCATCTATGTTGTGCAGTTTGCGCTTGGCACTAATCATCAAATGTCGGTGGCTTTTAAGCCCGCTCGTCACTTTTAGTTAGTTCTTACATTGTTAATCGAGCGGAAAGTTGAAGGTGATGTGCACGGCGCCGGGGCTTTTTTCAGAAAAACGATAACCTAGGCCGATGCGTTCTACATTCGCAACCGATGTTTCGATGGGGTCATCCAAGCCCCAGGTAAAGCCTGCCTCGTGAACCCACTCGTCTTGAAGCGGCGTGATATTGGTTTCTTCAAACTCGATGCCCACCATGTAAAAGTAACTGGTTAAGTACATCGTCATAAATGTCGATAAGCGGCCCGAACCGAAGCGCTCGGGAAACTTAAAATCACTACCAATTTGTAGAGAGCTAAAATTTTGCGAGCGGCTTTCTTTTCTTGAAAAGCCTGCGTGTTGAATCTTGCCGTAGATCAGTTGCTGTTCACCCCAAAAGCGCGTGTAGCGGAAAATGCTGGTGCCCACGGCAAAGGTCATGGCCCTGTTGTGCGTCGATAAGTCTTCGGAGTATCCGATATCAAAAAATGGTACGAGTTTCAGCTTTTTGCTATCCCAGTAGTCTTTTTCTAGGCCCAAGGCTACGGTGATGGTAGACGCATCTTCAAGAGGTCTGGTTTCTTCAATCTCATCATATGCAAAGTTAGCCAGACCCACTGATATGGGAATGCGCAAGTGAACGTCTTCCAAATAGTCAATGTCATCCCAATCCGGGTCGAATACCAATGGGATATTAAACACTGTGACATCATTGCCTGAAGAGCTATAAATACCCGAACCAAAGTAGGTTGAGAACGCAAAGTGCGGCGCGAGTTGTTCCTCTGCCTTGGCATTGTTCACCGGTACGCAAAGCGCAAACAGGGTTGCGAGTATGTATACAATGGGCATGGTTAAACGAGTAGACATGAAAGGCGACTGGGACATCCTTTCATCGTAACAATAACCTATTGATCGAGACCAGTTCTTCGCCTAAGAATGTTTGCCTAAATAGCGATTTTGATCGAAGAGTCGCACCCAGTGAGGATGATTAAAAATCAAGATGCTAATGATCATTCCGTTGATGGTGGCCTCGGGAAATGCGATGAGCGGAATAAAAATCCAAAACTCATTCGAGATGTGCTCAAAAGTATAAATGTCTAAAGTCCAGAGCATCAGGGTCATCACCAAACCGCTGGCAATGACCGATATGCCACCGCCTAGAAACGCCACGAGAAAAATAAACGAGAACGGATGCGTGGCGCTGCTGCGATCATGCAAACGCCAGACGGTGTAGTTTGTTAGTAATGGGACCATCACCGAGACGAGCATGTTAATGCCAAAGCCCTCGGGAGATTCTTGTCCAAGTATGATGGTGCCGATGATCGCCAGTGCGGCAACCCAAATCGCGAGTTGCCATCCCATTAGCAAGTGGACGGCGGTGATGAGAAAAAAGTGGATACCCAGCCCATCCGAAATGCCCGCGCGTAACGACCATGCAATCATTAAGGCAATAGTACAAAAACCGATGACATGCTGAACGCGGGTATCCTCGATGATCGCTCGCCAGTGAATAAAGAACAGAGCCAGAATCAAAGCGAGAATGGCGAGCGCATTGGCAAACCAGATCAAACCACTATCGAATAAATCGGCGCTTATATTCATTTACACACTCTCTTACCGCTCTTAATTTGTATACGGCCATTTTTTCGAAGTGTACCACCGCAGCGCCTTTCTGCTTGAAACAAACCGCCATCAGCGTATTTCCGCTGGGGAGAAAGTCCGTTACACTTTGCGCGTCAGAAATGACACTCAAACAAGGATGTTTGCAGTCAACGGATATGACTGCCTAGGAGACTACATTGCAAAAGGATTGCGATCACGGAGCGCGTTCGTCCGAACCAACCACCTCTGCCCAAATGGATAGTGGGCTTGAATGCCTACTGACACTGGCGCATTTTCACCAAATTTCTGCCAGTCATACCCAGTTAAAACATGCGTTCGGCTTGGGGGCTTGTGAAAAAGAGACCTTCGACACGCAAACGCTATTACGAGCAGCGGCTTCTTTATCGTTGAAAGCGAAATGTGTGCAGTTAAGCAAGCCGAGCCTAAAAGCGATAAGCGCTCTGCCGCTTCCCACCATCGTGCGAATGCAAAACGGACGCTATCAAGTGCTTGCGAGCGTGTCATCGTCGCAAGGCAACGTTTTACTGCAAGCCTATGATCTCGTTGGGCAGCCTGCTTCAACGATGACGATAGAGGAATTTTTGGAACACTGGAGCGGCGAGGCGATACTCATCACCAAGCGTGCATTGCTGCCCGGTTTATCGAGTAAGTTCGACATCTCCTGGTTTATCCCCGCCATCGTCAAGCATAAGCAGATTTTGTATCAGGTATTGTTGGCTTCGTTCTTTATTCAGCTCTTTGCCTTGATCACACCGCTGTTTTTTCAGGTTGTGATTGATAAGGTCTTGGCGCATCAGGGTCTCACGACGCTCGATGTGCTTTGTTTTGGCTTGTTGGTGATATCCCTGTTTGATGTGGTGCTCAATGGTTTGCGCAACTATGTGTTCAGCCATACCACGAATCGCGTCGACGTGACTCTCGGTGCGCAGCTGTTCAAGCACTTGCTGCATTTGCCGTTGGCATATTTTCAGAACCGTCAGGTCGGTACGACAGTCGCGCGTGTGCACGAGCTAAACACCATCCGCGAGTTTATAACTAGCTCAGCATTGACGCTGGTGATCGATCTTGGTTTTACCATCGTGTTCTTCGTTGTGCTTTGGTATTACAGCCCAACGCTCACTTGGATTGTGCTTGGCTCGTTGCCGTTTTATATCGTGTTATCGGCGTACATCACGCCTATTTTGCGTAAACGCTTGGACGAGAAGTTTCAACGCGGGGCAGCGAATCAGGCTTTTTTGGTGGAGTCGGTCTCTGGCGCAGAAACGCTCAAAGCGATGGCGGTAGAGCCGCAGATGCAGCGCAAGTGGGAGGAGCAACTCGCGGCGTACGTCAGCGCATCTTTCAAAGCCAATAACCTTGGCAATATTGCGAGCCAGTGTGCAGGTTTTATCAACAAAGTAGTGACTGTGTTGATCCTTTGGGTGGGCGCAAGCTTGGTGATTGCCGGCGCACTCACGGTTGGCCAGTTGATTGCGTTTAACATGATTGCAGGGCGCGTTAGTGCGCCGATTCTCAAGCTGGTACAGCTTTGGCAAGACTTCCAACAAGCCGGTATCTCGATCGAACGGCTAGGCGACATATTAAACTCGCCCACTGAGCCGGCGCACAATCCAAACCGCAGTACTTTGCCCGCGATTAACGGGGATGTGTGTTTTGATCAGGTCTGTTTTCGTTATGCGCCTGATCGTCCAGAGGTGTTAAAGGCGCTGTCACTCAATGTGCAAGCCGGAGAGGTGATCGGCATTGTTGGTCGCTCCGGATCGGGCAAAAGCACCCTTAGCAAGCTCATTCAGCGCTTGTATGTTCCAGAATCCGGTCGGGTTCTGGTTGATGGTGTTGATCTGGCTCAGGTCGATACCGCATGGCTGCGCCGGCAGGTGGGTGTGGTGCTGCAAGAAAGCCGCTTGTTCAATCGAACTGTCAAAGACAATATCGCCTTAGTTGACCCAAGCATGCCGATAGAGCGGGTAATTCAAGCTGCCAAATTGGCGGGTGCGCACGAGTTTATTCTTGAGTTACCCGAAGGTTACGACACCATGGTCGGCGAGCAAGGCGCATCATTATCAGGCGGACAAAAGCAGCGTATTGCGATTGCCCGCGCACTGATTACTAATCCCAAAATACTTATATTCGACGAGGCAACCAGTGCGCTCGACTATGAAAGCGAACGGGTGGTTCAGGACAATATGCGCCAGATCTGCCAAGGCCGAACGGTGTTCATCATTGCGCATCGGCTCTCCACTGTACGTGGTGCAGATCGCATTATTGTGGTCGATCAGGGAGGAATTGTTGAGAGCGGCGCGCATGACGAGCTCATTGATCAGAACGGCTATTACGCCAAGCTGCATCGTCATCAAAGTTATGTGCCCAACTTCAGAGAAGCGCCAAAGCAAGACGCCTTTCCCGGTTATTCGGCTAGCTTCTCGTCCAGTTCTTCGAGTGCTGCTCGCTCAGAAAGTCGTTCAGCTGAGGCAGTTAATAAGAGCAATGGCAATAAAAATAGCAGCGAGGTATCAGCATGAGCGCTTCTAAGTTTGCACAAAACGATCTAAACGCATTCTTGCCTGCGGCAATCGAAGTCGAGCAAACACCCAGCTCTCGCGCCGGTAGATTAATCATCTGGTTGATCATGTTCTTGTTTGTGGTGGCTGCGTGTTGGGCCTGGTTTGGAAAGGTCGATATTGTTGCTGTCGCACAAGGCAAGGTCATTCCAACTGAGTCAGTAAAACAAATCCAGTCTCTTGAAACGGCGCGCATCAAAGCAATTCACGTTAAAGAGGGCCAGCTCGTAGAGCAAGGCCAAGTGCTGATAGAGCTTGATGCTCAACTCGCGAAAGCCGAGTACGAAAGCCTCAAAGCGGAGCTGGCTGGTGTGCGCCAAAACCTGCAGCGTTTGGAGCTATTATCCGAGTTTCTTAGCTCAGCGAACATTGCCCCGGGGTCTGACCCCAATGCATTGGGGTCAGACCCCGCAGTAGAAGAATTGCCTCATCCACTATCCACGCAGCCACTATCCACTCAACCACTATCTACTCAACAACACGCGCAACTTCTACAAGAACAATCCGAAGTCGCCGCGCAGCTTGCGAACTTCCAAAACGAGCGTGTAAAACTGCAAATTGATCAAAGCATGACGCAAGGTGAAATCAAAAAGAAACAACGAGTCATACCCGTGATTCAGGAAAGGGTAGATGCGCTCGATACTCTGCGTAAGAAATCCTACGGCTCGAAACTTCAATATCTTGAACTCAAACAAGAACTCATCGAAGAGCAGCAAGATCTTGCCGTGCAACAAGCACGACTGAATCAGCTCAAGCAATCCGAGCAAAGCATCAGCACACAGCAAACGCTCTATCTCGCTGAAAAACGCAAACAAACATTGGCTGAGCAAAACGCCTTACAAGTCCAAAGCGATGCCTTGTCCCAGCAAGTGACCAAAGCAGAACAGCGCTTAACGCACTATACGCTTATCGCACCGATCACAGGGCAAGTGCAACAACTCGCGACCACCACCATTGACGGCGTTGTGCAAAGCGCCCAACTCTTAATGCACATCGTGCCGCGCGACAGCGCACTCGAAGTCGAAGCGATGATTCAAAACAAAGACATTGGTTTTGTGCAAGAAGGCCAGAAAGCCGTAGTGAAAGTTGATACCTTCAACTTCACCAAATATGGTTTGATCGACGCGCAAATTAGTTCTATTTCGGACGATGCAATTTCAAATGACGCTAGTAATACGCTGCAGAATGAACGCCAAGGGCTCGTCTACAACGCGCGAGTGACACTCAACCAAGACAAGCTGCTCATCGAAGGGCGCGAAGTGCGCCTTTCACCAGGTATGTCAGTGACAACAGAAATCAAAACAGGCCAGCGAAGGTTGATCGAATTCTTCCTCTCGCCTTTGTTGAGGTATAAACAAGAAAGTTTGGGGGAGAGGTAAATGCAGGGAATCGCTAAGCTATTTTGGATTGGAATTAAAGGGGACGCATTTATTTAATTTGCTGCGCCGTACAACAAGCACCATTAAATCAGCTCACACGTAAGCAAAGAACTTAGGTACAGCTCTTTCTTCTGGCATAAAAACCCGCTCGATAGTGTTTTTTTATACTTAAAGACTCTTAGCTTTGCGCCGATAAACTACGATACCATCAAACTCTATCCTTGAACTTAGCGGGGCAGGAACTGACATGATCTCTTTTCTAAATAATCTTTTTCCAGGGATTGGTTCGGATCAGGTTAAAACACGCGTTTCTGATAACGATGGACAAGCGCGTCCGTCAGACACGGCAACGCTGTTCTCGCAGGGTTTAAAGCGCGGTCTTGGTGTTGATGTTCCGCCATCTTCGGCCAACGACCCGGGCGATAAAATCTTTGATGTTCAAGCGGTGGTCGATACGGTTTCAGGTTTTATTGAGCAAGCGATTTCCAAGCGGCGCGACGAGGGTGCAACGCAAACTGAGCTTGATGATCTCATCTCTCAGGCTCGTGAAGGCGTGACGCAGGGCTTTCAGTTGGCGCGAGATGATATCGACCGCGTTGGCCTACTCAGCGATGATCTCTCTGATAATATCGATGCGGCAGAGCAGGGCATCAATACACGCATTGATAAGCTTGAAGACACTCTTAAACCCGCTGACGAAGGTGTGCTAACGAGCCTTTCGAGCACGGCGTTCACTGAAGGTCGGCTTTTTGAAAGATCGCGCGCTAGTTTTCAGTTTGAGCTGAAGACGCAAGAGGGCGATCGTATCCAGATTTCTGCGCAGGAGTTGTTTCAGCGTAAAGCGCAATTTAGCACCATTGAAACCGATAATGCTTCTGCGACGAGCTTTGAGTCGAGTACGCGATACTCCAGTGCATTTTCTATTTCGGTTAAGGGTGATTTAAACAATGACGAGGTGGCGGCACTGGATGCATTATTGGTTCAGGTTGCGGATATTAGTGACTCGTTTTTCGCGGGTGGCATTGAAGATGCGTTTAATCAGGCCTTGTCTTTGGAGTTTGATAGCTCCCAGATAGCGCAGTTTAGTCTCGATCTAAAATCATCTAGTTTGTCTGTTGTTGAGCAAACTGAAGTGCGCACTTCGAAGCTGAGCAATCGCATTCCGGAAGAGTATCGCCCACCACAATTACCGCCGGGTTTGCAGACATTGCTGGCAGATTATGCCCAGCAAGTGGAAGAGCTACTGGAATCTGCAAAAGCGTTTAGTAACAAGGTCGGATTACAAGACTCTGGCGAGTCGTTGGTGCAAAACCTGCAACGTGAGTTTGATCAGTCTGTTGGACGTTCTTATGGGCCGTCTGTAGGTCAGGGTAATGGAAGGAATGATTTCTTTGATGCCTTGTTAGCGAAGCTCTCGACCTAAGAGGGCGAATCGTTTGACGGGTGTTTTGTTGAGGAACACAGTCATGATGCACTGTGTTCTGAATGCCTGTTGCTTATAGCCACTTTCGAATTTTTTGTTCTAGTACCTCGGGTGTAATGGGTTTGGCGATGTAGTCGGACATGCCTGCGTCTAAGCATTTCTCTTTATCACCCTGCATGGCATTGGCTGTCATTGCGATGATGGGTAGTGCTTTCAAAGCATCGATTTCTCTTATTTTACGAGTGGCCTCGTAGCCATCCATTACCGGCATCTGGCAATCCATAAAGATGAGCTGATAGTGCTGCGGGTTTTCGGCGTTGAGTATCTGTAGCGCTTCGGCACCATTTTTAGCAATCTCCACTTGTAGCCCAAGTCCCTCTAACAGGGCTTGAGCAACCACAATGTTGACGTCATTATCTTCTACCAGCAGCGCTTTTCTCTGTGTCTCTGCTAAGTTCAGAGCCTCTTTCTCGTTGGTGGCCGAGGATTTGCTGTTGTTGATTTCATCTTGCTTTGGTTTTGCGAGTTTAACGACAAACTTAAAGCAACTTCCTTTGCCAAACTCACTCCTTACGTTGATGGAGCCACCCATTAGTTCGATGAGTTGTTTTGAAATAGATAAGCCCAAGCCGGTCCCGCCAAAGCGTCTCGTGGTCGATCTCTCCATTTGTAAAAATGGCGTAAACAAATCGTTAAATTTATCTTCTGGAATTCCGATTCCAGAATCTTCGATCTGTACAGTAAGTAAAGAGGTGTTTTTGCTTGATTCTTCGAGTAGCACGGTCATTTTTACGCCGCTAGTAGGGGTAAACTTAATGGCGTTACTGAGCAAGTTATCGATCACTTGACGGATACGAATCGAGTCCCCGCAAACATAGTCTTCCGACAAGCGGGTGCTGCAATGAAGATACAAGCCTTTATCTTCAGCCCGTGTTTGGGCGACTCGCTGGATATCATCAATAAATTTTGGAAGATGAAATACAGCCTCTTCAAGCTCTAGCTTGCCCGACTCAATTTTACTGATGTCTAGAATGTCGTTGATGACGACAAGTAGGGTCTCAGAGCTGAACTTGGCAAGATCAAGATATTCCCGTTGCTTTTCAGTTAAGGGGTCTTTCTCCAGTAGCTTGAGCATGCCTGTTATGCCATTAATCGGTGTACGAATCTCGTGGCTCATGTTGGCTAAAAACTCGGTTTTAACATTGTTCGCATGAGCGGCTTCTTCTTCAGCAATCTTACGAGCGCTTACTTCAGAAGAGAGTTTGAAGACAATGTCGTAGATCGCGGTTTCCGAGAATTTTATTTGCTTGAATAGCCCGATCGTAGAGAAAGAAATGATCACTAACTGGCCAATTTGATTAAGCCGGTCTTGTCCATAACGAAAGTCGATGGGTGTGAGGTTTTCGGGTGTGCCGAACTTGTATTCGAGATAGATGAGCGTCGAGCCGCTAATGACGGCAATAATGAAGGCGGCAATCCCTCCGGCTTTTCCGGCGATTAACGCACCTGCGAGTGGCAGCGCAACGAGCCAGCCTGCAGCTGGATTACCCATGCCCCCGCTACTGTAGACCGAATAGCTTGCGGCGATCGAACACCCAATAACGCCCAGTGTAGAGGCCGCAAGCCTCGCTCCGCCTGTTTTCAAGATGACAATGCCCAAGAGCACGAAACCCAGGCAAATGGATAAGCTGATCGTTCGGCCATAAAGCTCCCATTGAAGAGCTCTAAATAGAAATAAGATCGACAAGGCCGCCGCGATGCTCAGTGTGAATACGGCTGTTTGGCGCAGCCTCTCTTCTTTGACTTCGTTAATGCGTTGAATGGAGGCTTTCACGCTTGAGCATACCTATGTGTTTATTGTTTTAGGGTAAAGCTGAAGTATAGAAGAGAAACCGTTAATTTCTTATATTACATCTGACACCAGACTAACCAAACGCTATTATTAAAATCAATTGTTTACTCATGTGATTCGCCCCGAATGCTCTCTTTGAATACGAAACCGCTTCTTGTTATCCCTATCCTGCTGTTGGCTTGTGTGAGCGAAGCTCAAGAGCTTTTATGGAGGGGTGACAGTGATGTGATCGGTCAAATCACGCGAACGGCCTCTCTACCCAAAGATACGCTCTACGATATTGGCATGGCGCATGATGTCGGCTTTAATGAAATGCGCGATGCAAACCCCACGATAGATGCCTGGCTGCCAGCACTGGGGAGCGAAGTGGTGATCCCATCTAAGTTTATTTTGCCGAGTATTCGTGAGGGAGTGGTGGTGAACCTGAGGGAATATCGCTTGTATTTTTTTCCTGAAGATGGCTCGAAAGTGATTACTTATCCAGTGGGTATCGGCGCAGAAGAATCGCCGTCTCCGGTTATAAATACGCGGGTTAAGCTAAAAATTGAGCAGCCTAACTGGTATCCGCCTGAATCTGTTCGCGAGGAGTACTTCGAAGAGCATGGAAAGAAAATGGAT
>NZ_LWFT01000123.1:0-784 GCF_001635105.1 Oleiphilus sp. HI0079 | reverse complement strand
AACCGACTCAAGCACCTGATTGGTTTTATCCGAGAGCAAAGCGAAGCTGAATTAGATTTCCGCGCCTTTGTTGACAGCGCGCCCGTCCTCGAACGCGCAATCGCGCAACAGGCGGGCCTCGGCTGGTTCGGCAAGAATACGATGATCATAAACCGCGAGGCCGGCTCGTGGTTTTTTTTGGGCGAGATATACACCAACCTGGAACTACCGTTAACAGGTTCCTATGAGCAAGAGCATTGCGGTCGCTGCACAGCGTGTCTTGATGTATGCCCAACCAATGCGTTCAACGGCCCCTATTCGCTGGACACCCGCAAGTGCATTTCTTACTTGACCATCGAAAACAAAAACGCAATTCCCTTAGAACTCCGAAAACCAATAGGTAATCGTATTTTTGGTTGCGACGATTGCCAACTTGTCTGCCCGTGGAATAAATTTGCAGAACACAGCTCCGAAGATGACTTTTCACCCAGAAACAAACTCGACGAAGCAAAACTCACCGAGCTTTTTTCTTGGACTGAGGAAGAGTTCTTAAAAAACACGGAAGGCTCAGCAATTCGACGCGCCGGCTATGAGGGTTGGCTTAGAAACATCGCCGTTGCATTGGGCAACGCACCAAGCAAGCCGGATGTTATTCAAGCACTTCAAACTCAAGCAGACGCAAGCTCAGCACTCGTGAGAGAGCATGTAGCCTGGGCGCTTGAGCAGCATTCACAAACGATCATCGATTAGCGCCTGCAGCTGGTTCGACAATTGCTCGCTGAGCAATGGCTCACCATGCGATGGC
>NZ_LWFT01000122.1:0-835 GCF_001635105.1 Oleiphilus sp. HI0079 | reverse complement strand
ATACAAAGAATAGACAAGCGAAAAAATCAGCTAGCCTGAGCCTTCCGATTTACCGCTAAAGCAACCGTGGTATACCCTGTTTCGATACAAGTAGACATCAACTTTTTAAGAAAGGAATAAGGCAGATCTTTATCGGCCATTACAGTGATCGGCCGCGATTGTTCAGACTGAGTGCTGCGACTTAATTGATACCTCAACTCCCCTGCAACCTTTGGCTCAATGTCTCCATTAAAAGCGCTAAAATCACTGCGAGAGATGATCTCGCGGCCCGCTATGATAATGGCGTCTTGGCTGACAGTGATCACCAGGGTCTCATCTGGCAATCTTTCTGCACTGGAAATAGGTAAATCAATCTTCCCATCCCTATTAAGGACCTGAACGTCGGAGCTCGAGTTCACCATCAGAAAAAACACAAGGATTGTGAATATATCCATTAACGACACGAGATTAAGCTTTCCTGAAGCTAACCCTCGCTTCTTATGTCGCGCAATGCGCTTCGCTTTTGCAGACTGCTTCATGGGGTCGAACCTGCCCCAAGACGCTCCTCTGGAGCATCAGCGATCCCAATATCAGGAAACAATTCCGCGCGAACCACGTCTCCCGCGACCACCGTTTTATATGAGCTGACAGAATCCATGACAGCAACGATTTTTTGATAAGACGTGCCGGCCTCAGCCAATATCGATACACTACGCTCTTCAGGGACACGTTTTTTGAGTTCCTGCATTACTGCGCTCAGCTTGTCTTGATCAACACCGTCTTCAGCATTATCGATGCGTTTGATTAATGCACTAGAACCTTCCAGCACATCAATACTGTCTTGATAAATTGCAAC
>NZ_LWFT01000121.1:0-891 GCF_001635105.1 Oleiphilus sp. HI0079 | reverse complement strand
GCTCATCGATGTTGGCAAAGCCGACAACATGTGCAGCAACCTCTCCTGCCGGATAAAAACGCTTATACTCTCGTCGGCTGTAAATACCAGTGAAGCCCAGCTGCATGGCTTGCCGGGCTTCGTGAGGAGATGTCTTACGCTTGAGATAAACAAACTTCTTGGAAGTGTTAGACTCTAGTCGTTTCTTAAGCCACTTCTTGTTTACACTGAGCGCCGAGGCAAGTCGGGCATACTCCTTTTCATTGAGCTCTATCTCGCTAGGATTGGCGTAGATTGTTTCAACCGCTGCGCTAATGGCTAAAGGATCTCCATTTCGATCGGAGATAGTTCCGCGATGCCCAGGAATCCTTTCGTAACGAATTGAGCGCACATCGCCCTGATAGGATAAAAAGCTCTGCTCAAAAATATGTAAATGGACCGCCCTACCAAGCAAAGTCAGAATCACAAGCGTCAGCATGGCTAGCAGCGCATAGTAGCGCCACATGATCATAACTGGTTCTTGGTTTTCGTTTGACGAGTTCACGGTCGTTCCAATGCCTACCTATTTAACCAACTCGATACTGCGCACATCCGGCAGCACCATTTCTAATTCTTGAGCAGCGACACTCTCGATCTGACTCGGAGAAGTAAATGCACTCTGCTCCAACAGCAGCTGCGCCCATTCCAACTGCAACTGGTCATTTCGCTCTTGCAACAAAGCTTGCTCCGCAAACAACTCTCGCGATATGTGAGAGGAGTAGACAACGCCCAGCGCCGTTAAAACCATCACTAGCACCAATCCCAAAGAGAGAATTAGCTCGCGAACTGGGAGAATTCTCCAAATGGACTGTATCCGCCCTAATAGTGAATCGGGCAGCAACTCACGATCAAACAGCGGCTTTACACTTTCTC
>NZ_LWFT01000120.1:0-1438 GCF_001635105.1 Oleiphilus sp. HI0079 | reverse complement strand
ATGCCTGCCTGTTTAAGACCTTCTAGCAAGTCTTCTTCAGAAATATCCTTGTTACCCGATATCTCGATATTCGCGATAGAAGGTCTTTCCTGAAGACTAACAATTAGATCATCATCGTTACGATACAACGCTATATCGGTGAACAACCCCGTTTTAAACAGATCTCTACTCGCCTCAGCCAACTTTGTCGGATTCACTTCTTCGCCGACCGAAACAGGAAAACTAGAAAAAACAGTACCCGCGGACACCCGCTGCAAGCCTTCAACCTGGATGTCATCGACGAGAAAAGTCTCGCTCAAGACCTGCGATGAATAGAGACCAAAAAGCACTGCGAAAGCCAAAGCTGGCAATCGAAAAAAGTTACACATTAACTACTGCACCTAAATATGCTGACATGAAATCAGAGCCGCATAATATCGTTATAGAAAGCTACGGCCATCAACATCACAACCAAGGATAAACCAATCTTAAAACCAATGACTTGGCTTTGCTCTGAAAGCGGTTTCCCACGAACCGCCTCGATGAGGTAAAACAAAATATGCCCGCCATCCAGTACCGGTATCGGTAACAGATTCAAGACGCCAAGACTGACACTGAGCAGGGCCAAAAAGCGAAGAAACTCTTCCGCACCGGTACTAATGGATTGGTTAGCAACTCGCGCGATCGTAATTGGACCGCTTAGATTGTCGAGAGAAATCAATCCGACGACCATCTTCTTTACAGCTCCGAAGGTCATTGCAACGTCAGACCATGTTTGCGAAAAAGCGTGGCCAAGCGAATCGATTGGGCCGTAACTGACTACAGAGATTAACTCTCTAGGGTACTCGAAAGGCGCAACCCCTACTCCGATTTTACCTACTAAAGCGCGACCGCCCCCTTCTACCACCTCTGGGACGACAGACAGTTCAATCAAATCGGCATTCCGCTCTACCAAAACGCTTAGCCGCTCACCTGCGCTCTTCTGAACAATCTCGACAAAATCGTACCAGTCAGCGATCTCCGCTCCATCTACAAAACGCACGAGATCACCCTCAAGAACACCAGCCATATGCGCTGGCCCCCCGCGCGTCACAACGCTAATTTCTGGGGAGATCGGGGGACGATAAGGCACCAAACCAATACCCCTAATAAGATCCGCTTCATCCTGGCCGCGCATCCAATTATCAAGTTTCAACGCATAGTCTTTACTTTCGCCATCGAATTGCGCCTTGAGCTCTATTACACCAGAATCACCAATATGAGGAACCAGCGACATCACAACATCTCGCCAACCGTAAACCTTCTGACCATCCACGCTTTCGAGCACAGAGCCTACTTCTAGTTGCGACATAGCGGCAGGGCTTTCTGGAATAACCTCTCCAATCTTAGGAAGTACCGTGGTGTAACCAATCCCAAACATCATCCAGTAGGCAAAAATCGCGAAGACAAAATTCGCAAT
>NZ_LWFT01000119.1:0-596 GCF_001635105.1 Oleiphilus sp. HI0079 | reverse complement strand
GAAGTGACGCTCGTCCCGATTGCAAATATCGCAAGCATTCTGGATATCGCGCTTGAAGCTGACGCGGAGGATTTGTCGGTTTCTGGTTGGCGCGGCTCGGAAGCCAACACGATTGACCTCGATTTGCAAAATAAGCAGCTTTTTTTGGGCGGCGTGTTGCAGCCGTGGAATGATCGGGTTCGTTTTGCTGAGGATGGGTTTGATCTATACCTTGATCAGCAAACAGCGCAATTCTTGCTGGGTATTAAGTTTGCAATCGATGTGCCTCAGCTACAGCTTCGCGTCCAGGAAGATTCAACGATTCCGGTCTTGGCAAAGTTAGAAAGAGAAAAAAAACGCGAGCAGATAGAAAGCGTACAGATTCAAACCATTCCTGATCACTATATCCCGAATACTTATGAGTGGTGGTCTGTTCCTCAATTTGATTTTTCGCTTGCCAAAGATATCGAGAACAATCGAGGAGAGCTGGATCGACGCTACGACCTTTTCTTGCAAGGGCGAGCGGATCTTGCCAAGCACTCAGTCAATGCCAGCTATATCGACTCTGATGGCGAGGAAGACTTACGTATTACCTTTTCGCGTGCATCAAAAGGACC
>NZ_LWFT01000118.1:0-789 GCF_001635105.1 Oleiphilus sp. HI0079 | reverse complement strand
CCCTCCATGCAAGACCAAGCAAGCCGTGGCGTGCAAGTGAAGGGGATTGTTGAAACGGATGCAGCTTTAGATATGCGCTATCAGCCTGATCACCCGCTGGCAGATGAAGAAGGTTTTGTGATGTATCCAAATGTGAATGTGGTTGAGGAAATGGCAGATATGCTTTCTGCTTCGCGAAGCTTTCAAACCAATGTCGATGTCATGGAAGCCGCAAAAACTATGATGCAACGAATTCTCACTCTGGGTCAGTAGGTAGGGCCAGATTATGACTGATATCAATACCAATAATGCAGTTGATCCGCTTTCGGGTTATCGACTGGAGGGCAGCCAGGAAGCCGCCAAAAAAGGCGATCTTGGTAAGAACGAGTTTCTTGAGTTAATGATTGCACAGCTTGAGAACCAGAACCCACTTGAACCGCAGGACAATGGCGCGTTTATCTCGCAGTTGGCCGAGTTTAGTGCGCTTGAAGAGATGCAGCAGATTAGCAGTACTGTGGATAGTTTCAGTGAGCAGTTTCAATCGTCTCAGGCCTTACAGGCTTCTGCCATGGTTGGGCGCAATGTTCTGGTGCCAGGCGCTGATTCACCGTTGCTGTCAGATGGAACCATCTCGGGGATGATTGATTTGCCTTCGGGTACGAGCAACTTGAGTGTTTCCATCCTCAACGGGTCTGGTGAATTGGTAAGACGAATAGATATGGGGCAGCAATTTGCCGGTTCCGTCCCGTTTAGTTGGGATGGCAAGAATGAGCAAGGCGATGTGATGCCCAATGACAGATACACAATAAA
>NZ_LWFT01000117.1:0-1346 GCF_001635105.1 Oleiphilus sp. HI0079 | reverse complement strand
CCGGCGCTGAAGACGATGTTGCGGCTGTGAAAATTCTCGATCCAAAGTCTATCCACTAGTTTAGCTAGCCGACCTATTTTGGTGCAGTTGAATAAAATCTGCGCTGGTTATAAAAAAGCCAAAAAAAGCATTGCGTACCTAAAAAATTCATCGCTATACTCACTAGGCACAAGAAAAATAAAGTCACTGTTACTTGAGCTTCTTTTAAGCAGTAATCAGTAGTAGGAAGCCTCACAGGAACAAAAATAATAATCTGTGGAGACCCGTAATGCGATCACGCCTAGTTATGGTGCTGAGTCTGCTGCTGTCTGCAATTTATGCAGCGGATGTTAGCGCAGAATATGGATTGAATATGCCTCGAGGGGTGACTGATGTTAGTCACTCGGTCTATGACCTACACATGACCATTTTCTGGATATGTGTTGTGATAGGCGTCTTGGTTTTTGGGGTGATGTTCTATTCGATTTTTAAGCACCGTAAGAGCAAAGGTGCGGTAGCCTCAAATTTTCATGAGAACACCACCATCGAGATTATCTGGACCATCGTGCCAGCGATCATCCTTATTGTCATGGCGATTCCCGCCACGAAAACCTTAATTGAAATGTACGACACTTCTGATGCTGATGTTGATATCAAAATCACCGGCTATCAATGGAAGTGGCGCTATGAGTATCTGGGTGAAGGCGTCGACTTCTTTAGTAATCTATCGACCCCAAAAGAAGAGATCTATAACGCCAAAGAGAAAAACGAAAACTATCTCCTAGAAGTCGATAACGAGCTTGTTGTGCCAGTGGGTAAAAAGATTCGTTTTTTGATTACAGCAAACGACGTGATCCACTCCTGGTGGATTCCTGATTTCGCAGTAAAGAAAGATGCTATCCCTGGTTTCATTAATGAAAGCTGGACGCGCATCAATGAACCTGGTGTTTACCGTGGGCAATGTACCGAACTGTGCGGTAAGGATCACGGCTTTATGCCGGTTGTTGTGCGCGCTGTAGAGCAAGCTGAATACGACGAATGGCTCGTGAAGAAGCAGGAAGAGGCGAAAGCCGCTGCCGAACTCGCCAAGCTAACCTTTACCCTAGAGGAGCAAATGGAGCGCGGTGAAAAGGTCTATGCGACTAACTGCGCTGCGTGCCATCAGGCGAACGGTCAAGGCATTCCTCCAGCGTTTCCAGCGCTTGCAGGTAGTGAAATTGCTACCAAGCTGCTGGATAAGCATATCGAAGTGGTCGTAGATGGTGTGCCAGGCTCTGCCATGCAGGCTTACGGCGCTCAGCTTAGTGAAGTGGATCTTGCTGCGGTAATTACCTATGAGCGAAATGCTTGGGGTAATGATACTGGCG
>NZ_LWFT01000116.1:0-690 GCF_001635105.1 Oleiphilus sp. HI0079 | reverse complement strand
AAAAACCTCAAAACCGCCACCATGCCGATGAAGTTGATGAGCGCATAAACAATAGCAATATCCAAAAAATCTGGCCGACCATTTAAAAAGCCTACCGCTGCGATGAAGAGCACCGTCTTCGTGCCAAACATATTAACGCCAAGAATTCGGTCATAGACTGTTGGAGCGCTAAACGCACGGGCAAGCGCTAAACCCATGACGACGAGTATCGCAATGCATATTGCAGCCATTAAGGTCATAGTTAAGATTCCTTCTTACCCCAAATTGACGTTATCTTGTTCTCCATGTCACCCTCTTTGAGCTCACCGATTGACGCGCTTTGCAGAGCATGGACAGTAATTTCGTCGTCTTCAAGATCCACGCTTAGCGTTCCTGGCGTTAGAGTGATGGAGTTTGCGTAGAGTACGCGGACTTTATCTGGTACTTGCGCGACTGAAACCTTTGCAAGTGACGGGCTTAGATTCTTGGGGTTGCCCCAAACCAACTTTGTAACATGAACACTAGAGGCAATTATTTGGCCTGTCAGCCAAACAAAGTAACGAGAGATACGCGCACCAGAGGCAACTGGCTTAGGCTCAGAGTCGGTTTGATCCATTCTTTTGAGTACAAATAACACGAGTAGCACTGAAAATACGCCAAACCCAATGATCAAAGGCTGATAAATACCTGACAATAAAAGCCAGAACAGGG
>NZ_LWFT01000115.1:0-837 GCF_001635105.1 Oleiphilus sp. HI0079 | reverse complement strand
CCGAGCCCGTTGATTTAACGAGCGATCAAGAGTTGCGCACAGCAACGTTTGACCAGCTTGAAGTAGCGCTTCTTAGTGCTGCGATCCAAAGGTCTGAAGCTGGTGTTCAGTTTGATGATGTCTCTGACGTGCTCAGCTCTATCACGCAGCAATTGAGTCAGCATGATTCACTCGTGTTGGTTGATAATGGTTTAGAGCCTGCGGTTGCGTTGGATGACTTAATGTATGAGGCGCAGCAAGAGCTCTCTGCGCTTGCTACGTTTGTGGATGTTATTCCTCAGGATGATGTGACGCGGCTTGGTGCTGGTTTCTCCGATTTGCAGCAACAGGCTCTAGACGAGGGTTCTTCAATAACGCCTGTTCAGATTTTGGGTCAGCCAAGCGATGTTTCGGTTGAGTCGGGTGCCTCTTTTACGCTTTCGGTAGGAGCGATAGGAGGTGGAGTGCTTGCATTTCAGTGGTACAAGGATGGTCAGGAGATTGCCGGGGAGGTGGGCTCAAGCCTTGAAGTTTCTTCAGCATCCGTTGTGAGCGCCGGCCAGTACTCAGTTCGGGTAGGCAATGAAGTGGGTTCTGTGATGAGTGTGGCGGCCTCCGTTGCTGTTTCACCTCAGCAAGTGGTCCTTCATGACGTTGCACTGTCGTGGGATATTCCTCTTGAGAGAGAGGACGGTAGTGATCTTTCGTTATATGAAATTAATGGCTATACCATTGTGTACGGTGCGTCTGAGAATCAGCTTGATACAACGGTGAGTATTGTCGGTGGACAGCAAACCTCGTATACGCTGCGAGATCTACAGGCTGGAGCATATTTCTTTGCTATTGCGACCGTTGACA
>NZ_LWFT01000114.1:0-1416 GCF_001635105.1 Oleiphilus sp. HI0079 | reverse complement strand
AATCCTTGATTTTGAACGCGAACTCAAGGCCTTCCGAGCGGCCAATCCAATTGCGTTGCATCGTCTTTACTTGCTCGGGCCACTCATCAAGCTGATCGAGGTCTGTTAGAAGTTCTTCGGCGTAATCGGTGATTTTGATAAACCATTGCGGAATCTCTTTACGCTCGACAATTGCACCAGAGCGCCAGCCGCGGCCATCGACCACTTGCTCATTCGCGAGAACCGTTTGATCGACAGGATCCCAATTTACGGTCGCGTTCTTTTTGTACACCAAACCCTTTTCGTAAAGCTTCGTGAAGAACCACTGCTCCCATTTGTAGTATTCAGGGCGGCAAGTTGCAAATTCACGATTCCAGTCATACCCAAAGCCTAGTTGCTTAAGCTGGCTCTTCATGTACTCGATGTTTTCGTATGTCCATTTGGCGGGTGCAACACCGTTTTTTATCGCGGCATTTTCAGCAGGCAAGCCGAATGCATCCCAGCCCATTGGTTGCATCACGTTTTTTCCAAGCATGCGCTGGTAACGAGAGACAACATCCCCAATGGTGTAGTTTCGAACATGCCCCATGTGAAGCTTACCGCTAGGGTAAGGGAACATGGATAAGCAGTAGTATTTTTCTTTGCTAGGGTCTTCTGTTACAGCAAAACTGTCGTTTTGCTCCCAGTATTCGCGTGCGCTCTGTTCGATGTCTTTTGGAGAGTATTGTTCTTGCATATTTCTTCTTAACTTCGCTATACAACGCGGGCTCTTGGAGTAAACCCGCGTAAAAAAATGGGCCGCATAGTTTATCTTAGTTTTTGCGGTGCGTGTAGCTGTTCAACAGCTCATTGAAACCAAATATGGAAGCGGATCGCAATCTTAGACAGATCTTTGGAGCTAAAGGCTCTGTGCTTTATTGCTATTGCTCCTCCAGCGAAGAGATACACCGATGAAAACAGTAAATATACACAAGATCTGAATCGGCATTGATCCAACTCGCGAGAACGGGGTTTCGCCTTCATATATTCGAACTTGCCCTTCTAGAGTGCCTTGGGAAAACTGCGGAATCTGCTCTTCGATTTGTCCCTTAGTATTAATGATTGCGGTTACTCCGTTATTCGTTGCGCGGACCATGTAACGTCCGTTTTCGAGAGCGCGTAAGCGGGCAAGTTGCAGGTGCTGAAGAGGGCCAATTGATTCACCGAACCACGCGTCGTTGCTGATCGTTAGTAGGTAATCGGCTCCGATCGAGCGATTTGCGACGAAGTCTGGGTACACAACCTCATAGCAAATAAAGGGAGATACACTGAAACCGTTAACACTCAGCATACTTTGGTTTTCTTCACCTTTGCGAAAGTTCGACATAGGAAGGTCAAAAAACTCAATTAGGCCGCGCAATACGTCTTGCATAGGAACGTACTCTCCAAACGGCACGA